>JAGHBT010000127.1 GCA_021160845.1 bacterium
AAATTATTTGTAAAAAAAAGCTAAAGTTTTGCTTTTATTAAACGATAACAAGAATTGAAGCAGAACGACCGGAAAGGGATAGATGGAGGTATCGAGATGGTTTTAATCGATCCAGTATCTAATCATGGTCGTGACGGTCAAGAGATAAGACAAGATACATCACCCCAGGAATCGGCTCGAAGGAACAATCCGAATCCAGTAAATAAAGTTCCTCGTGTTCACAAAGATTCCAAATCAAATCCTTCTAATACAAGATATGAGGATAATGCCAAAGAAAACAAAAAAACTAAGAAAAGTTTTGAAAAGAAAGAGAATACTTCACTACAAACAAACAGCCAAATAAAAGAGGATGGTGGTATTATTAAGGTTGAAAAAGCAAACAATGACAAAACAGGAATATTCATAGATAAATTGGCATAACTGCAATTAAAGGATTAACTTGTAATTTGATATTACACACTACTATGGGAATGAAACGCTTGATTTGGGGGCGTTTCATTCTCTACCGCATAGTTAAACCAAATTTCTCAACTCACATCAGCAATCATCAATATAATCAAATAATCATGAAACGAATTGCATCCCAGGGTTATAAATCACTACTGTCATAATGGCATACATGACTTAACAGCTGAAATGTCATACTATTAAAGAATTTTCCTCAATGGCTGGATTAAGGTATCGGCCCCAATCTAAGTGATAAAGAAATAGCTGCCAGCGTATAAATTGTTGACTAAAATCAGATTCTCCGATAACTTTCCTATATGAACGGAAAAGATAGAATAGAAATTGGAAGAAATCTTTACGACTGGGAGATTACTCTTATTGATGAAGGAGAACTCTATCTTGTTGGAGGAGCTGTAAGAAATCTCCTTTTTGGTTTGAAAGAAAAGTCTTTTGATGAAGATTATCTGGTAAGAGGTATAAGTGCGGACAAACTGATTACGCTACTCGAAAAATATGGAAGAACAGATTTAGTTGGGAAATCCTTTGGTGTAATCAAGTTTACACCAGCAGGAAGTAAAACTGTCGATATAGCGCTTCCTCGCACAGAGCACTCTACCGGTTTGGGCCATAGAGATTTTGAAGTAAACACCGATTTTAATATTCGTGTAGAAGAGGATCTTGTAAGACGTGATTATACTATGAATTCCATAGCATTAAACATGAAAAATATGTTGCTTATCGATCCATTGAAGGGATCGAAAGATATAGGGAAAAATCTCATAAGGGTTAACAAAAGAGAGTCTTTCAAAGAAGATCCCCTTAGAATGTTAAGAGGAGTACAGTTCCTATCCAGATTCAAGATGGATATGGAGAGTGCTACAAGAGATTTAATTGAGCGGGAAGCCCATTTAATTACTGAGGTTTCCGGCGAAAGGTTAAAGGAAGAACTTAACAAAATGCTCCTTTTGTCTGATAAACCAGGTGATGGATTTATCTTTATGCATGAAACTGGACTTCTAAGATATATTTTACCAGAGCTTGAAGAAACATTCGGAATCGAGCAAAATGAATATCATCCGGACGATGTTTTTCACCATTCAATAAATAGCTGTAATATGGCTCCACGCAAGCTTAATGTCAGGTGGAGCGCCTTGCTTCATGATCTTGGGAAGAAAAGCGCAAAACGAAAAAAAAATGAACGAATTGTTTTCTATGGACATGAAGTTAAGAGCGAAAAGATTGCGCAGGATATTCTTTCCCGATTAAAGTTTTCAAAGAGATTTACATCCAATGTTTGTCATTTAGTAAGGCATCATATGTTCAATATTACAGAAGATTGTAGAGACAGCACTGTAAGAAGATTCTTATCCCGTGTTGGCATTGACAATATTGACGACTTGTTCGCTTTGAGAGAAGCTGACGCCTTATCGAGGGGGGATACCGAATCTATTCAGAATCTTAAATGGCTAAAGGGAAAAATAGAAATGTTATTAGAAACTGATTCTTCCTTTAAAATAGGGGATCTTGAAATTGACGGTCTCGACATCATGAAAATTACCGGTGTGGAAAGTGGTCCTTGGATTGGAGAAATACTGAGGCAATTACTTGAAGAAGTAATAGAAGATCCTAGTTTTAATAACCGAGAGAAATTAACCAAGATTGTTGCTAAAGAATACAAAAGAAGAATTAAACAAGAATGAGGTTTCCGCGAGATGATGTCAGGGGGTATCCCTCTTTAGGAATCCGATTGACTTCTGATCATAAAACCGAATATAAACATCTCAGAGGTACACTGAACCGCAGAAACCTCATTACTCAATAATACCTTAATTAAAGGTAAAAAGCAATCAGTAAACAAATTTGATATATGAACAAGTCAATATTTATTTATGCTGTTAGGAGAAGAAATGGAATATGAAAAAAACTTCATTAAGAAAATTAGAAAACAGCTATTTCCATATAGGCCAGAAAAGGACGTAGAAACTCAATCTGTCAAGTGGGATGTATCGCCGGAAGAATATATAACTTCATGGGTAAAACTAAGCTTGATCAATTGCCGGAAGGCAAACGGCTGCGATAAAGATGGGAGATGCCGGTTTTTTGGCTATACAGATCTGGCCAAGAATAATTTCAACATATGCCGTGAAATGATCTTACGCCTTGAAAATGGAGGGATAATCTGTAAATTAAATGAAGAAAAACAAAAAGACTGACAATTACTGCCATATCGTCATTGTTGGCAGTGATTTCTGACAGCAAGCCTTTAATTAAAAATCCTTTATTTTTTTAGAATGTTGCACAATCCTTTGCAATAACAATAGTTATGCGGTTATTTGATTTTTAGTTTTTTTTGGCATGGAAGTTGAGTAGTATACAACAACATATAATGAAAAAAAGATTAATTTTCTTTCTTAAATAAATTAAAACATGGAGGTGTAAAGTGGGTAAGGTAATTGGTATAGATCTCGGCACAACGAATTCGTGCGTTTCGGTGATGGAAGGTGGCGAACCTGTAATTATTTCCAACCCTGAAGGCGGGAGAACATCACCCTCGGTTATTGGATTTAAAGACGGAAATAGACTTGTCGGTAACCTTGCAAAGAGACAAAGCGTTACGAATCCGGAAAATACCGTATATTCTATCAAGCGTTTTATGGGCAGGAAGTACTCCGAGGTTAAAAATGAGCTTTCGGAAGTATCATATAATGTGATTAAGGGAGAAAAGGGTGACGTAAGGGTTAATATTGAAGGGAAAAAGTTTTCACCACCTGAATTATCAGCGATGGTTTTGAAATATTTAAAGGAAGCAGCAGAAAAACATCTTGGCACTAAGGTAGAAAGTGCTGTTATAACTGTTCCGGCTTACTTCAATGACAGCCAGAGGCAAGCTACTAAGGATGCCGGTAAAATAGCAGGGTTAAAGGTAGAAAGGATAATAAACGAACCTACTGCCGCTTCACTTGCATACGGCCTTAACAAGGATGAAGAAAAAACGATAGTTGTTTATGATCTTGGTGGCGGCACTTTTGACGTTTCGATCCTTGAGCTGGGCGAAAGTGTATTTGAGGTAAAGGCAACAAACGGAGACACTCATCTGGGAGGCGATGATTTCGACAAGAGAATAATCGACTGGCTTGTTAATGAATTCAAAAAAGAGCAGGGAATTGATCTTTCAAAGGATCCAATGGCTCTTCAGAGATTAAGAGAAGCCGCTGAAAAAGCGAAGTGTGAACTATCATCTGTTTCACAAGCAGAAATAAACTTACCCTTTATTACTGCGGACACGAATGGGCCGAAGCATTTAAACACAAAGATTACGAGGGCTAAATTTGTAAGTTTAACAGAGGACCTTATTGAAAGGACCGTTGCCCCATGTAAGAGCGCCATGAAAGACGCCGGAATTAAAATTTCTGATCTTGATGATGTAATTCTGGTTGGCGGCACGACAAGAATTCCCGCCGTAATGGATAAGGTGAAAGAGATATTTGGACGCACGCCTCATCAAGGGGTTAATCCCGATGAGGTTGTTGCCCTTGGTGCCGCTATACAGGGAGGAGTTCTCGCTGGCGATGTGCATGATGTTCTTCTGCTTGATGTAACTCCACTTTCTCTTGGGATAGAAACACTTGGCGGAGTTATGACCAGGCTGATTGACAAAAATACCACAATTCCAACAAAGAAAAGCGAAGTCTTCTCCACTGCCTCTGATAACCAAACAACCGTTGATATTCACGTTCTGCAGGGCGAGAGACAAATGGCATCTACTAACAAATCGATTGGGAGATTCCAGCTTGCCGGCTTACCTCCTGCGCCCAGAGGAATTCCTCAGATCGAAGTAACCTTTGATATCGACGCTAACGGTATCCTGAATGTATCGGCGAAAGACAAAGCAACCGGAAAAGAACAAACAATAATCATTCAGGCTTCCAGTGGTTTGTCTGAAGATGAAATCGAAAATATGGTGAAAGAAGCTGAGGAGCACGCCGAAGAAGATAAAGAAAAGAGAGAGATTATCGATTTAAAGAATCAGGCAGACCAAATGAGTTTTCAGACTGAAAAACAGTTGGAAGAAAATAAGGACAAAATTCCTTCAGACGATCTTGACGAGATTCGAAAAGTCCTGGAAGAGTTGAAGGAAGCGGCCAAAACTGATGATAAAGAAAGAATAAATAAAGCAATTGAAAATCACAACCAGGTCTGGCAGAAAGCCGCACAGAAAATGTACCAGCAGAGTTCTGCGGAACAACAACAAACGGGGTCCAAGTCAGAGTCGAGTGAAAACGTCAACTCCTCGAGCGGCAAAAAAAATGAGGATGAAGTAGTGGACGCGGAATTTGAAGTCGTCGATGAAGATGAAAAGAAATAACACATAAAAAATTGCGTTGCCCTTTCTAAATCTTTTATGTAGATTTAACAAAATGAGTGGGCGATTAGCTCAGATGGTTAGAGTACCTGCTTGACATGCAGGGGGTCACTGGTTCAATTCCAGTATCGCCCACCACTATTCTTTTTGTTTAGGTGGATTAGTATAGTATGAAAAATTTAACCTTTCCGGACGGATCGATCAAAGAAATAAGCCCAGGCGATACTTTTATGAGTATCCTTGGAGATTTGCCGCAAAGCGTGCGTAAAAAAGCTGTCGCCGCGAAGGTTGAAGGAGTAATCCATGATTTAAGGGAAAAGATAAAATCGGGGGGGGAACTCATTGTATTAACCACTGAAGATGAAGAATCACTTGAAATAATAAGGCACAGCGCTTCTCACTTAATGGCGCTCGCGGTTATGCAGCTTCGCAAGGAAATTCAGTTTGGGATAGGACCCGCGACAAATGATGGATTTTATTACGATTTTAAGTTAGATGAACCTTTTTCCGTTGATGATCTGGAAAAAATTGAGATAAAAATGCAAGATTTGCGGCGGCAGGGGCTTGAATTCACCCGCGAGGAATTATCAAGCAAGCAGGCCATAAAATTTTTTAAGGACAACAACCAGCCATTCAAAGTCGAACTTATCGAAGATCTCGACATTGATGCTGTTACAATTTACCGGCTGGGCTCTTTTGTTGATCTTTGCGCTGGTCCTCATGTTCCCGACATCAAACTTGTAAATGTCTTCAAGCTTTTGTCGATTGCTGGAGCTTACTGGCGCGGAGACGAGAAGAGAGAAATGCTTCAAAGGTTATACGGTACTGCCTTCACTAAAAAATCAATACTTGATGAATTTATCATAAATATCGAAGAAGCAAAGAGAAGAGACCACAGGAAGCTAGGACCGCAACTGGGGCTCTTCGATATCATTGAAGAAGCAGGAGCTGGGCTTGTCTTCTGGTATCCCAAGGGGTATATACTTCGAGAAATTATAGAAGGCTACTGGAAAAAAGAACACAGAAAAGACGGCTATCAGATGATTACAACGCCTCACATAGCTAAGAGTGATCTTTGGAAAAAATCCGGGCACTATGATTATTACAGGGAAAACATGTATATTGTCAATGGTGGCGAGGATCAGGAATATGTATTAAAACCGATGAACTGTCCGGGGCATATTCTTATGTACAAAAGTAAGTTGCATAGTTATAGAGATTTGCCTGTTCGATACGCAGAGCTTGGTACAGTTTATAGAAATGAACGTTCAGGAACATTGCATGGTTTACTCAGGGTTAGAGGATTTACACAAGATGACGCTCACATTTTCTGTACACCTGAACAATTAAACGAAGAAATTGATAGTTGCTTTAATTTGGCGCACAAGCTTCTAACTACCTTCGGTTTCAAAAACTATGAAGTAGAATTAAGCCTTCATGATCCTAAAAATATGGATAAATACGCAGGTTCCAAAGAAGAATGGGAAAGAGCTGAAAATGCCCTTCTTGAAGCCGTCAAGAAAAGAAATATTCCCTTTAAACAGATTCCGGGCGAGGCCGTTTTTTATGGACCAAAGATTGATTTAAAGCTTATTGATGCTCTAGGTCGGGGATGGCAAGCTACTACAATACAATTTGATTTCAATCTTCCAAGGAGATTTGATGTCAAATATGTTAATGAAAATAACGAAAAGAAATTCGTCTACATGGTGCATAGAGCTCTCCTTGGTTCTATAGAGCGATTTGTTGGGACTTTAATAGAACACTATGCCGGCGAATTTCCATTATGGCTTTCACCGGTTCAAGTTAAAATACTTCCTGTCGGGATTGATCATAACAACTACGCAACACTATGTTCCGAGAAAATGAAGGAGAGCGGAATAAGGGTTGAGGTTGATTTGAGAAGAGAGAAACTTGGTTATCGCATAAGAGAAGCTGAATTGGAAAAAATTCCATATATGATTGTTGTCGGCGACAAAGAAATGGAAAATGAAAATGTTAATGTTAGATCCAAGGCTACAGGATTGAAAGAAACACGAAAACTAGATAATTTAATTAATGATCTTGTTGACGAAATCGAAAGAAAAGATTAGATTATAAGGAATGGAAAAAGTTAAGATTGAAGTAGAGGGCGACACCTCTCACCTTGCGGTCTTAAATGAACTGGTAGGGTTTCATCGTAAGCTAAATTGGATTTGGCGGGTGGAATAACTACCCGCCTTTTTTTCAGGAGGTGGAAGATTAAAGGTAACAAAAAAACCGGGTGGAAGGATCGTATCAGGGTTAACGGAATGATTAAGGTTTCTGAGGTAAGAGTGGTTAATGAAGAAGGGGAACAAATGGGGATAATGTCCAGTGAAGAAGCCTTAAGTTTGGCTGAAGAAGCAGGAATGGATCTTGTCGAGATATCCCCTAACGCTAAACCCCCCGTTTGTAAAATAATTGGTTACGGAAAATACAAATATGAACAGAGTAAAAATGCTCACAAGTCTAAAAAGAAACAGCATGTTACTCATTTAAAAGAAATAAAACTAAGTACAAAAATAGAGAAACATGACATTGAATTTAAAATGAAAAACGCTGAGAAGTTTTTTGCCAAAGGCGATAAGGTAAAATTTACCATAAGATTCCGTGGGCGGGAAATGCAAAATATGGAAGCTGGTTACAATATTTTAAAAAACATTAAAGAACAGTTTGCAGAGTTGTGCGAAGTTGAAAAAGAACCTACGAGAATGGGTAGAATGTTGAGCATGACTCTTGCCGGTATTTCAGACAAGAAGAAATTTGGGAAAGGTGAAAAAGATGCCGAAGATAAAGACTAACAGAGGAGCGGCAAAGCGGTTCAAATTGACCAAAAATGGAAAGATCAAGAGAAAAAAGGCCTTCGCCAGCCATATTCTTACTAAGAAGAGTAAAAAGAGAAAAAGACATCTTCGACAGTCTACCCTTGTTGATAAAACGAATATGAGGAAGGTTAAAAGGATGCTTGGCGTGGGATAGTAACCCTACAACGAGTTAAAGTTATATATAAC
>JAGHBT010000308.1 GCA_021160845.1 bacterium
ATACTACCGGTTTAATTTCCTAACTGATTTGTTAATCATAGGATAGCCGAGTATCTTCATCCTCTAATGTCGGTTGAATTATTTTTTGCCAATCAGAACCATCCCATGTTCCCAACTGATCATGCATGATAAAATATTTCTGAGGAATAGGATGAGTACCATAAACAACCTCGATATCATATCTTAATTTGATAAAATCATAAAAATAAGTAATATAAGGACAGGGGGGATATCCTACAATTAATCCCGTAGCAAGGTGTATTACCCCCGCTCCATTCTTCTTCATTTCCTCCACAGCATATTCTATGTTCCCGCCAGGACACCCATCGCAAGTTGTGTACCCAACAACCTCAACTTCCATATCTTTGTACCTTTTGAAAGCTCCATCTCTCTTCCGTAATGATCTGAAGCATTTTCCGCCGGCACACCTGCGATAACGATCACATATGATTATACCAATCTTTCTCTTTTCTTCCATGTCATCTCCCACGGTAAAAGAAGATCAAAAACAATTTGTTAGCCATAGATTGTTAAAAGTACAGATTTATTCTGAATTGAAAATAAACATCATACACCTCGTGATTTTAGAAACAAGTTGAGCCCCTGTCAAATCAAATTTAATAGTGGAGGACCTTTCCATGGGTGTTTCCTTCTCCCTATTAAATCCCAAGAAACTAACCTGTTGACATTCAACCCGAAGGTTATTAATTTGTTGAGGTTATGAGTGATTATATAGTATTGGTAAAACAAGTGCCGGACATTTCGCAGATAACCGATAACGCGTTTGATCCCGTTAAAGGAACGCTTATCAGAAGTCGGTTGGCTAATGTAATAAATGAACTCGACGCGCAAGCCTTGGGTTTTGCCAACGAGATGCGCGCCAAGAGCAACGACCAAACAGGCAAGATTATCTGTCTTAGTATGGGACCGCCAATGGCGGACGAAATATTACGGTATTCGCTGAGCAGATCCGCGGATGTGGCGGTGTTGCTCACCGACAGATTACTAGCTGGGGCGGATACGGCAGCTACCGCGAATCCTCTGGCATATGCCATTAGGAAAATTGAAAGGGATATCGTCAAAGACCCCGGTGATTACTATATAATAAGTGGGATGCAATCGGTGGACGGCGATACCGCTCAAGTGCCTCCTCAGATAGCTGAAGAACTTCAGCTCCCGTGTATTACATATGTTACAGACGCCAAATATAAAAATAACCGCTTTGAATTTACCAGAATTATAACGGGTGGTAGTCAAATTGTAGTGCCAAAAAGAAAACCCGCTGTTATAACTGTTGCCGAATATGAATTTCCACTCTTCGCATCTTTCGCAAAAACACGGGAAGCTAATGAAACTCAAATCTTCAAATGGAATGCCGCAGACATTAACGCTACCCACATTGGAGTTGATGGTTCAAGAACCAGTGTAATCAGAGTTTTTCCACCACCGGAGACAGCAAGAAAATGCCTGCAACTGAAAGATGTGGACGAACTCACAGAGATAATTCTAAACAAATTCAGCAACGATAAAAAGACTGACGAACAAAAAAATACCATAGATATCAGAAAATATATCATGCCTGAAGACAGAGAGGATTATTTCGATAGAACATATGAAGGCACGGAGAAGGAAAACAAGCAATTTTCCGCACTGGCTGAAATCCTAAAAGAGCTTCAAATTCAGGATATCTCGAAAATTGATGATAATATCAAGGAAAAAATACTGGCAAAGGCTCAAAAGGCTTTCACCAGTGTAGCTCTTGATAGTATGTTAAACGGACTCAAGATAAGAAACCCTTCATATCAGGGACAAGTTTGGGTCTGCTCTGAATATGAGAATAAAAAAATGCATCCCTCAACCTTTGAACTTATCGGTAAAGCCCGCCATTTAGCTGATACCCTGGGCACAAAGGTCGGAGTTACAATTTTGGGCAACAGCATTGAGAAATTTTCCGAAGAACTGATTGCCGCCGGCGCCGACGATATCTATGTCATCGAACATCCCCTACTGGAAGAGTTTGATCCTTCCGCTTACAGGAACGCGCTGTGCAGCGTAATAGAAAAGTATTGGCCCCAGATTGTTCTATTTGCCGCAACACCCCAGGGCAGAGTTTTAGCTCCACTGGTTTCTTATAAACTCAGCTGCGGACTAACCGCCGACTGTACATCCTTCGATATTAAGGATAGCTCTAAAAAGGAACAAATCTCGGTGTTGCTGCAAACAAGACCCGCTCTTGGCGGTAATGTGATGGCTACAATAAGCACAATCAACTCAAGATCTCAGATGGCAACAGCTCGTCCTGGAGTTATGAAAAGACTCCCGGAAAACAAATCCAGGAAAGGTAATATTGTTAAACATGAAGTCGATATATCACCGGACGACCTTGCCCTGGAGATCATCAATACTGAACACAGCACAGGCAAAGTAAACTTTGATGCGGATATTATTATCTCAGGCGGCAAAGGAGTACAGAACAGGGAAGGCTACAACGCTTTAATTAAACCGCTTTGCGAAAGCATAAATAATGCTTTAAACGTGGAAACTGAAATGGGAGCCAGCCGTTCGGCCGTTGAACAGGGATTTATCGACAGGGTTCACCAGGTTGGTCAAACCGGAACCGCCGTTGGCCCAAAAATATATATGGCAATTGGTATATCGGGTGCTATTCAGCACATGATAGGTGTAGCTAACAGCGAAATGATTATAGCTGTAAACAACGATCACAACGCCGCCATATTTAAACAGTGCGATTATTATATTATCGGTAATGCTGAAGATGTCGTTCCAAAATTAATTGAAGCTTTGCGGGTGAAACAAAATGCCGAATAACAAGAATTACAATAAAGTCCAAGTATTAATTGTCGGAGCCGGCCCGGCCGGACTCTCAGCGGCTATTCATATCAAAAAGAGCAAACCTGAATTTGACGTCTGTGTTATCGACAAGGCTTTTGGGGCGGGAAATCACAACCTCTCCGGCGCGGTATTGGAGCATGAGCCGCTTACAAGCTTGCTGGACTTTGCTGCCGACGGGTGGCGGGAAAGTGAGAAAGCAAAAGATGTACTTGGTCAAACAATCACAAATGAAAAAATTCTCTTCATGCCTTCCAGTAAAACTGCTTTTAATTTGCTATTTGCCGTCAAGATTGCTAAATGGCTTAATCTCGGGTTGGGCGGAATGCTTCACGGAGGCGATTACATAGTCTCTATCAGCAAACTCAGCAAATGGCTGACCGCAATCGCTCGGGATGTTGGAGTTGAAGTGCTTTTCGGCTTCGCAGCTCAGGATATAATCTTCGACAAAAATACCGGTCTTACGGCTGGCGTAAAACTCATTGATCAAGGCCTCGATAAAGACGGGAATAAGCAGCCGAACTATATCGCCGGTGATATAATCAATGCCGATTTCACAATCCTGGCCGAAGGTTGCGATGGCCTGTTAACTGAAAAATTCATTGAAAAAGCCAATTTAGAAAGAAAACAACCCCAGCTTTTCTCTCTCGGAGTCAAGGAATTGATCAAAATCAGCCCGGAACAATACCGGAAATTTAACGCTAACAGGGTTATCCACGCAATGGGCTATCCGATCTGGACACCGATCCTCGGACCTGCCATGTTTGGCGGTGGCATTATCTATCCCGGTACCGACAACAATCTCGCGGTTGGCATGATAGTAGGCGCTGACTGGAAGTATTATGATTTCAACCCGCAGGATGCATTAACAAAATTTAAAGAACATAAATTCGTAAAACAATTCATTGACGGAGGAACCGTTGTTGAAGCAGGGGCAAAGTTAATTCCTGAGGGAGGGTTTCACGCTATACCGAGAGACCCTCAAACAAACAGCATCGGCAAAGGGAACTGCCTTATCCTCGGTGACAGCGCGGGCTTCGTGAACATGCTGAAGATCAGAGGATTACATCTCGCGATCGATTCCGGAATACAGGCCGCGGCTGCTATCATCGATAGGACGACAAAGCCCGATACAACCGCAATCAAATATACAGAACTGATTGATAATGGCTTGGTCGGAAAAGAGATGAGGTCCGCGGAAAATTACCGGCAAACCATCGCCAAATTTGGACCAACCTTTGGCATTCCGCTATCCGTAATAAGTAATCTACTGCCTAAATTTACAACCGAAGAAGACTACAAGGCAATGACGGAGGCAAAATACAAACTCAAACCGAAAATAGATTTCGACAAGGATGCCTTCACCGCCGCTGCCGCAACAGAACATCGGGAGGAAGAACCTTCACATTTGGAGATACTCGACCACAACATTTGCGAACAGGAATGCGCGCCGAAATTCGGTAGACCATGCATTACATTCTGCCCTGCCGGAGTTTATGAGGTTGTCAACGGGGAGGCCAAAGCGGCGAACCCTTCAAATTGTCTACACTGTAAAACCTGCCAGCGTAAGTGTCCGTTTAACAATATCAGTTGGACGGTACCAGAAGGTGCTGGCGGTCCCCGGTACAAAAATATGTAGTAGTTTTTTGTATATAATCACCTTTTTGATAAAGACAATTGTTTGGCTATGTTTTAAAATTATTATAATTTCAGCGCAGAATCCAAAACTGAAGAAAACCCAATCAATATTTTAACTTGACGTTGGAATATAAATAAAGGTATTCTGCTGAAAATGCGATATAACAGGATAGGTGAAATGAATAAAACGAATATAAATAGGTTTGCCGCTGGCGCTATCATTACCTTTGCCATTGTTTTTCTATTCTCCCTGGCCATCCTTACCGGCAAGAAAAACACAGGAGAGAATGAGAAAGCCGATCCTTTAACGAATAAAAAAGAATTACATTCCCCACAGGCCCAGCAACCATCCGCTCAAATTATCCCGACACCATCTTTTGAAGGTGTTGTAGGCAAGAATATGAATTTCTTTGACCTGATGAAAGGCTACAATGTCTCGCCTCAGAGGATCAATAAAATTGTAACTGCAACCCAGGACCTCTATGATCTAAGAAGGATCTATCCCGGTCAAAGCTACAGGATATTCTCCAATAGTGCCGGGCGTCCGGAGCTTTTCCAGTTCTCCATAAATAACGGGGAATTTCTTGATATTGCAGCGAAAAATGACACTGTTACCGCTCAAAGGCTATTTTATCCTTTTGAAATCTATCGCAGAACTGCATACGGAATAATCAAACACTCACTATACGAATCGTTTGCTAAGAATAATTCCTCATTTGAGCTGGCATCAAACCTCAATAATATTTTCCGCTGGGACATAGATTTTTTTCATGATCTACGTCCAAACGACTACTACCGTCTGATATACGAAGAAAAGGAAATAAATAATCCATATCAAAAGAAAACAATCAGGAAAGTCAAAAGGATCCTTGCCGCCGAATTTAGCTGCAACGGTAACAAGCACTACGCGTTTCTCTTTAAGAATAAGGGGGATAAGTATCCGGATTATTACAATGAAGAGGGAAAATCACTTCGCAAACAATTGCTTAAAGTTCCTCTTAACTTTACAAGAATAAGTTCAAGATTCAGCAAGAGACGCTATCACCCAATTTTACATCACTATATGCCTCATCTCGGTATCGACTACGCGGCCCCAAAAGGAACCCCTGTACAAGCTGCCGGTAATGGAACTGTTATTAAAGCTTCCAAGAGCCGCGGGAACGGTAATTACATAAAAATAAGGCACAGCAGTAACTACATATCATATTATCTTCACCTTAGCAAATTCGCGAAGGGCATAAAATACGGATCGAAGGTAACACAAGGAGAAATCATAGGATACGTTGGAGCAACAGGTTACTCGACAGGCCCGCATCTTGATTACCGAATCAAAAAAAATGGCCGTTTTGTAAACCCCCGAGAACTAAAACTTCCACCGGCAGAACCTATTGCCGATTCGATAATGCAAAAATTTGCCATTTTGAAAGACAAATACCTCACCGAACTCAATACAATAGCCGTCGGTGAAAACGGTTCAAGAAAATACGCCGAGTGGATTAAACAGGCTCGATCAGACAAGGAATCAAAAAACAAACCTGTCATTTCGCAAACCCATTCCTTAACCTCGCACTAAATAATGAATAATAAAAACCCAATCCTGGTACACGCATGTTGCGCCTCGTGTTCAAGTTATGTTATCCCTCACCTACAAGAAATTTTCAATGTCTCAGCCTTTTTTTATAACCCAAATATATATCCGGAAAAAGAATATATTTTGCGGCTTGAAGAAATGAAATTCCTTTGCAAACGTTTGAATGTCAGGCTTACAATCGGCCCATATGATACTTCTACCTGGGGAAAAGCCGTTTTCCCCTACAGAAATCTTCCCGAAAAAAGCAAACGGTGTTGGGAATGCTACAATCTTAGATTGTATAAAACAGCGGAAAAAGCTGCCAATCTTGGTATAGAGCTATTCACAACCACCCTATCGGTAAGTCCTCATAAAATATATAAACGTATCGAAGAAGGGGGCAAAGCGGCCGCTAAAAGATACGCAATAACATTCCACAACGAGGATTTCAAAAAAAAGGATGGATTCAAAATCAGTGTAAAACGAAGCAAGCAATTGGGCCTGACGAGACAAGACTATTGCGGATGCATCTATAGCCTTAGAGAATCACAAGAAAGAATCAGTAAAAAGAAAGAACATGAAGGGGACGCCAGCTAAACAATCCGGCATTGAAAACTATTTTAAAACAGTTTATAACTTCGCACTGGCTGAGTTTGGAAACTCAGCCAGTGTACGAAGCCATAGCCATCAAACTAAATCCTTTTGACGACAAAACCAATCTTCCCTCTATTATTCCTCAGGCGCAATAGCATCAACAGGACAAACTTCAGCACACGCACCGCAATCCGTACAAAGATCCGCATCTATCATGTACTTTTCTTCACCCTCTGAAATCGCTTCAACAGGACATTCAGGCAGACAAGTCCCACATACAATACACTCATCTGAAATTACATGAGCCATTTTTACCTCCCTTTATTTAACCTAAAAATTAACATCCATTATAAGTAAACAAAAATAAAAAGATCGTCAATAGATTTAATTAATTAATTTGAAATTTTAATGCATCTTCATATATCCGCTTTTCGCGCTCTCTTTACCACGCTCATCAGTTGAAGGAAGAAAATCAATATACAGCATATTATTATCGCTAAAATATTCATCAATAATCTTATTTACATCGTTTAATTCAACTTCAAAAATTTCTTTTCTAAGTGATTTATTCCCAAAGAAAAACAGATTTTCGCCGTACGAGGAAGCCTGATTAACGCTGGAAAGCCCTCTCCTTTCCATTGTTGAAGTAATCCTGTTAATCGCCGTTACAACTTCATTCTTATCAGGCTTCTCAGAACCAA
>JAGHBT010000254.1 GCA_021160845.1 bacterium
AGCTATACCTTTACATTGAGTTTCAGATCAAATGATTCAACACTTAAAGACAAAAAAATTGATAAGATAATTGAAAAAATATTAAGGTCGCTTGAAAGACAATTAAAGGTATTTCTGAGGAAAGAATAGGAGATTAACTGTAATGGAAAATGACACTTTGGAAAGTTTTAAGGTTCTTGAATCAAAAATTGAGGCAGCCGCGGATATGATTGTTAAAGTTAGGGCGGAGAAAAAGATACTTGTAGATGAAAATAAAGAGTTGAAAGATGAAATTAAAATGTTATATACTAAGAATGAGGAACTAAGCAAAGAAGTTGACACCTTAAAAGATGATAAGCAAAATCAAGGTAATTTTGAAAGAGTTAGAGAGGAGATCGGAACCAGGATTGATGTAATGCTGGAGAAACTGGGTGAAATTGATATCTAGTGTCCTGGCTTGGTAGAAGATGGATTACAAGTATACAGGGATGTGGAAATGATTGTCGCAGTCTTAAACGGGAAATCCCAATGATCGGAAAAAACACCGAAATGGTAGAAATTTTTGGTCAAGATTATAGAATAAAAGGAGTGGGTGATCCAGAATACATCCATATGATTGCTGGGTACATTGACCGAAAAATGAGAGAAATTGCTCATTCCAGCGGAATCATGTCACAGTCAAGAATAGCAATTTTGGCTGCACTTAATATTGCAGACGAACTTTTTCAGGAAAGAGAAAAAGGTGCAAAGATCCGGAACGAATTCGAAAAACAAGCTGCAGGATTAAGTGAATTGCTGGATTCAAAACTAGGTGCGGCAGAATAAATTCCGTCCCTTACGAGCTGTTGGCTTGTATATGGGGATTTAGTTTGGATTAAAAAACATACCGAAGAGAAATTCCCTGCGGTGTTTGTGATAGCAATGATTTTTTTTAGCCAACACTTTTTACTTGGAAATCCAAATATCTAATCAGTGATGCCAAGCCATTGCTATGGAAGGCAGAGCTAATTGTGAGGATATCCAACTTGGGTTTTTTAGGCTTTAAAAAGTCTTTTGCTCACGGCAATGTGTGGGGAATTTGTTTATCCGCATAATTATCTCAGTATCATATTTTTTTTAAAATTAATCGCGCAAGGCGAATTTGTATTATTTTTGTTTTAACAATCAATGGAGGTGAACAGTCCCTACATTTGTGCCTTAGGGGTGAATAAATATGCCTGGAACTTTATTATTTGAAATGGCGGCTGGTTTCCTCATTTTGTTTTTTGGATTTCTCGTTGGATGGTTTTTGAGCAGAAAGATTTCGAAAAGTCATTTGAAACATACAAAGGAATTTGCGGAGAATCTAATTGCCGATGCTCAAAGAGAGGCTGAAACTCGCAAAAAAGAGTTGATGCTCGAAGCTAAAGACGAATGGTATAAAGCCAAAATAAATTTTGAAAATGGAAGCCAAGAAACTCGTGAGGAACTGAAAAAACTTGAAAAAGAGTTGCAGGAACGAGAACACAATATTAACAGGAAAGTAGATTACCTGGAAAAACGTGAAAATGAAATTAATGATAGGAGAAAAAATCTCGAATTAAAACTCGAGGCGATATCAGAAAAGAAGAACGAACTTTCGGTAATTCTGAAAAAACAGAATGAACAATTAGAGAAAGTTGCTGGAATGCGTACCGAGGAGGCAAGGAATCTTCTAATCTCAAACCTTGAGGAAGAAGCCAAACACCAAGCCGCGAAGAAAATTCGAGAAATTAAAGATGAAACAAACCGAAATGCAGCAAAAATAAGCCGTGAGATAATTACATTATCAATCGAACGTTGCGCGGCAGATCATGTTGTTGAATCAACTGTCTCTGTTGTCGACCTTCCTAATGATGAAATGAAAGGCCGTATAATTGGAAGGGAAGGACGAAACATAAGGTCTTTTGAAAATGCTACTGGAATAGATGTTATTATTGATGATACCCCGGAAGCAGTTATACTTTCAGGATTTGATCCGGTTAGAAGGGAAATTGCAAGATTATCCCTTCAAAAGTTAATTAAAGACGGAAGGATTCACCCGGGGAGAATTGAGGAAGTTGTTGAAAAAACCAAAAACGAATTAATTGAGGAAATGCGGGAAATTGGTGAAAGAACCTACCTTGATCTAAACATTCATGGTTTGCATCCCGAACTTGTTTTATTGCTCGGTAAATTAAAATATAGGACTTCCTATGGGCAAAATGTTCTTCAGCATTCCAAAGAAGTTGCTTACGTTTCAAGTTTGCTCGCTGCCGAATTGGGCCTTGATGTAGTTATAGCAAAAAGGGCAGGATTGTTGCATGACATAGGCAAAGCCGCTGATCATGAAATTGAGGGACCACACGCTGAAATCGGCGCGGACTTGGTTAGAAGATATGGTGAAAAGGAAATAATTATAAATGCTGTCGCTGCTCATCATGAGGATGTCGAAAAGCAATCTCTTATAGCTCATATTGTTTCCGCAGCTGACGCAATATCGGGAGCCAGACCGGGAGCCAGAAGGGAAACTATTGAGAATTATGTAAGAAGGCTGGAAAAACTGGAAAAAATAGCTGATACATTCGACGGTGTTGAAAAGGCATATGCTATTCAGGCCGGGAGAGAAATTAGAATTTTAGTTAATTCCAAACAGATCAGTGATGATTATGCCGTACAGCTTGCTGAGGATATCACACGAAAGATTGAGGATGACATGCAATATCCCGGGCAGATACGAGTCGTTGTAATTAGAGAAACGAGAGTTATAGATTACGCAAAATAAAAACTCCGAAACCACACTTCGTTCAAAGCCTGAACATATAAATCGGAACGGGGGAGGTTTTTGTCGGTCAACAAGTAATAGGTGTTAAACAAACTTGATTCGGATGTTTCTCTAAACTGGGCCAGGGAAGATGGGAAGTGTATGAAGGTACTACTAATTGGAGACATTCTTTCTAAGATAGGTAGAAATGCCCTTAAGTATGGGTTACCTAATCTAAAGAAATTCTACAATGTTGATCTCTGCATAGCCAATATAGAAAATGCTTCTGGTATGTTTGGCATAACCAAAAAGGTCAAAGACATGATTTCAGATGCGGGTGTAGATATTATGACATCCGGAAATCACATCTGGGACAAAGCGGACGGTGTCAAACTACTGGATTCTGATGAAGATATCCTGCGTCCGGCAAATTATCCAAAAGGCGCGCCGGGCAGGGGACATTTGACAACAGACGTTAACGGAATTTCTGTAGCGGTCATTAATTTGCAGGGAAGGGTTTTTATGCCCCCGATAGATTGTCCATTTCAATCTGTTGATAATATTCTTCGCAAACTTAATAATCATATAAAAATAATTATAGTTGATATTCATGCTGAAGCAACGAGTGAAAAATTAGCGATGGCGTTTTACCTTGATGGGAGAGTTAGTGTTGTGGTTGGTACTCATACTCATGTTCCGACCGGCGATGAAAGAATATTGGAAGGTGGTACTGCATACCAAACAGATTTGGGAATGGCCGGTCCGTTTGATTCAGTAATAGGGATGAAAAAGAAAGAAACAATCAATAGGTTCCTCCTGGGAATAAAACAAAAATTCAAGGTTGGGGGAGAAATACCTGTTATTGAAGGCCTTTTTGTTGATATCAATGATAAAACGGGTAAAGCTCAAAGAGTGGAAAGAATATTAAAGAGAGTAGATAGGACAGATTAGCACTAATGGATTCCAAAATGGGGAAGATTATCGATGGTAAAGCTGTTGCGAAACAGCTTGTATCAGAAATCGCTAAAGAAGTAGAGGCTTTTTCTAAAGATTTTCGAGTTCCACACCTAGCTGTAATAATTGCGGGTGATGATCCCGCTTCCAGGGTTTATGTAAAGAGCAAAGTCAGGGCTTCCGAAAAATGCGGAATAGATGTTGATCTTGTAAAATTTCCTGCGGATATTAAAGAAAGCGAACTATTTCAGAAATTGGATGAGTTGAATAATGATAATTCTATCGACGGGATACTTGTTCAATTACCCCTTCCTTCTCAGTTAGACTCCAAGAAAGTAATTGAAAGGATTTCACCATATAAAGATGTTGATGGGTTCCACCCCTACAATTTGGGAAAGATACTGGAGGGAGACCCCCTATTTGTTCCCTGTACCCCTTTGGGAATTATAGAACTTTTAAAAAGATATAATGTGAAAACAACCGGTAAAAAAGCGGTTGTTGTTGGAAGAAGTGTGATAGTAGGAAAACCGATTGCAATGTTGCTTGCTAACAAATCGAAAAATGGGAATGCCACTGTTACAATCTGCCATTCAAAAACAGCTGGCATCAAAAAGATTTTGTCAGAAGCTGATATTATCGTGTGTGCCGCTGGAAAAGCAAAAATGATAAATGGCGATATGGTTAAGCCCGGAGTTATAATTATCGATGTAGGCATAAACAGAATTAAGGATGAAACGGTAAAGAGAGGATATAGATTAGTAGGTGATGTTGATTTCGAATCGGTTAGCCCAAAGGCTTCCCTGATTACACCTGTACCCGGCGGTGTCGGTCCAATGACTGTAGCTATGCTTATGAAAAACACCTTGAAAGCGGCAAGACTGAAGTATAAGAATAAAGGGTAAGTGTAAAACTTGCAGATCAATCGCCAATAAGGGAGTTAAACTGGGAGGGCAGTGCCATATCTGTTCAAGAAGAGATTTATACTGTTTCTGAAATTACCGAAGCCCTTAGGCAAAATCTGGAAAGTGAATTTCCTTCCGTAAACATAATAGGTGAAATAGCCAATTTTAAGGCACATTCTTCAGGTCATTTCTACTTTACTCTTAGAGATGAAAGAAGCTTAATACGTGCTGTTCTATTCAGAAATTATGTTAAAAACCTGCCGTTCGGTCCCGACAATGGAATGCTGGTATACGCACGGGGACGAATAACTCATTTTTCAACACAGGGGATGACTGAACTTATTACATATTATATGGAACCCGCGGGGCGGGGTGAACTTGAATTAAAAATGAAAAAACTTCTTGAGAAATTAGACGGAGAAGGACTTCTGGACCCTAACAAAAAGAGAACCATACCAAAGTATCCAGAAAGAATAGCCGTTATCACTTCATCCACTGGTTCCGTTATAAGAGATATCACGAATACTCTTGACAGAAGATGGCCTGTGGCCGAGCTTGTTCATATCCATGCTGATGTTCAAGGCCCGGGAGCGGTAAAATCTATATCTGAAGCCTTCGGTAAATTAAATGATTTAGATAACATAGATCTGGTTATTCTAGCAAGGGGAGGTGGAAGTACAGAGGATTTGTGGACATTCAATACTGAAGCTGTGGCCAGATCCGTAGTCAATTCAAAATATCCTGTAATTACCGGTATCGGCCATGAAACAGATACGACTGTCGCTGATTATGTTGCTGACTTACGCGCGGCGACACCAACCGCCGCTGCGGAACTTTCCGCTCCATCACTCCAGGATGTAATAAATAAAATTGACACCAAAACTAAACAACTCAGAGAAACATGTCTACAGGAAGCAAACACGAGAATTCAGCTTGTCGAGTACCTTTTGAACAATAGTGTTTTTCCTTCCGTAATTTACAAGATTGAAAGATCGGGATTAATGATTGACGACAAAATTGAAAGGCTGGCGCAATCGTGGCAATTGCAGAAAAGAGAAAAGATAGATGAAATATCAAGATTGATTCAGGTCTCTGAAAAATTAATACATAAAAAAAACAGAGACCGCCTAAAAATGCTGAGCTATTTAGCGGAAAGCCTCCTCTCTCTGAATCCAAAAATTTTTGTTAAGAGTTCATTAGAGAATCTGAAAAGACTTTTATATCTTATAAAATCCAATACTGAAAGGGGGATAAATTATTCTATAAAGGAACTTGATGGTAAACTCAGAGCCCTCAGCACCCTTAATCCGGGAAACGTACTGAAGAGGGGTTACGCCATATGCACTAAATGGGATAACACTGAAATTGTAAAGAATGTGACTGCTGTTAATGTGGGTGAAAATCTTTTGGTTCATTTTTACAGGGGAAACATTGAGTGTGAGGTTAAAGGTAAAAGAGGAGAAAGTAAATGGCTAAAAAACCACTAAATTTTGAAGATTCTATGGAGAGGCTGGAAAATATAGTACGAAAACTTGAAGACGAGAGCATACCTCTCGAGGATAGCATAAGGTTATACGAAGAAGGGATAAAAATAGGCAAGAAATGTAAAAACATTCTTAATCAAGCAGATCAAAGAATCAAACAGCTTTCAAAAACTGATTCAACTAATTCAAATAGAAAAGTGGATAATGAATAAAATAGATTCTGAAAAGATATTGAGGTATGATCTAAAGAGGATCAATGCCAAATTAGATGATATTTTGCCACCCGACAATCAACCACCAATTTCTCTTCACAGAGCAATGCGTTATTCAACCCTTGGCGGAGGCAAAAGAGTAAGAGGACTTTTATGTCTCTATTCTCATGAAATAAATGGACAAAGATATCCAGATTCAGCCTTAAGGGCAGCCTGCGCAATTGAATTGCTACATACTTATACCTTAATCCATGATGATTTGCCAAGTCTGGATAATGATGATATTAGACGCGGACAACCTTCGTGCCATATCAAATATGGGCCGGCTATAGCCATTCTCGCGGGTGACGCTCTTCAGGCTCTTGCTTTTGAAACACTCCTTGGATGTAATGAAGTGCCTTATGA
>JAGHBT010000100.1 GCA_021160845.1 bacterium
CTAATATTATCCTGGTTATAGATTCAGCGGGATGAGATTTTTCCCTTCCCTGGCGATGTACCCCGCTGTCGACTCTCATCTTCGTGTTTCACCGGACGGTCGCTATTTGGCGTACAGGGCCACAAAGCGCCCGGGGTATGAGTCTGATAGATATCAACTTATGCTGATGGAATTGTCGTTTGGGCAACCCGTTAGCCTAACTGCTGATTTTGACCATAGTGTCGGGAGTGTGTTTTGGGGTCATAAAGGAAAGAAGATTTATTTTCAGGCGGAGGATAGAGCCGATATCAATCTGTTCAGTGTTTCTATTAGAGGAGGTGATATAAAGGCGGTTGTTGGTGGCAAGAGTAAAAGCGGGCACGGATACCATTTAAACTGCCAACCGGGGTATAAGGATAAATTCTTTATATATAGATACAGGCCGATGACACATTACTATGAGCTTTACAAATGTGACCGCGGCGGAGGAAATGTCAAACAGCTTACAAATATTAACGGGGATATTTATAAGAAATATTATTTCCCCGACGCTGAAAGGGTCAGTTTTAAAGGTGCAGAGGGAGCTGCAGTTAACGGATTTCTCGTAAAACCATTGTATTTTGATCCGGAAAGGAAATACCCATTAATGGTGAGAATCCACGGTGGGCCTCAGCAGATGTTTGGATATGCCTATCGTACCGAATACGCTCTCTTTTCAGGCGCTGAGTATGCTGTTTTCTTCTGTAATCCCCGTGGCTCAACAGGTTATGGGCAGGAGTTCTGTGACGGAATAAGAGGAGACTGGGGCGGTAAAGTAATTGAGGATATTAAAAACGGTGTCCGTTTCGTAATTGAAAATAACGAATGGATCGACCCTAAGAAAGTTGGGGCCTGGGGCGGTTCATTCGGAGGTTTTGTATGTAACTGGATTCAGGGGCATAATGAAGACGGGATGTTCTCCGTACTTGTTTCTCATGCGGGAGAAGCTGACCAGTGGTCATCATATGGTTCGACGGAAGAATTGTGGTTTCCCGAGTGGGAATCTTATGGTTCCCCATGGGATAATCCGGGGCTGAGTAACCGATATTCACCGATAAGATACGCTAAGAACTTTTCGACCCCGCATTTGATTATTCACGGGGAGTTGGATTACCGTGTACCGATAACGGGCAGCGAACAGATGTTTACCGCTCTTCAGAGACTTGGGGTTACATCGAAAATGATTCGTTTCCCGAACGAAGATCACTGGATTCTGAAACCGCATAATCAGCGGTTCTGGTATGCTTCCATTCTTGATTGGTTTGAGCAGTGGCTTCGCCGCGATGGCGGTGAGAAAGAAGAACAGGAACCCGAATAATCAAACGCCGGTTTGTGCGAATAGCTTTTTAAGTGTTTATAGCTGATGAAGCTAATGATGGGGCATGTTCGCCGTGCTGTATTTAGGGATTGATCAATCCGGTTTGTCGGTTTTATAAGCGGGTTTATCTTTTGGAGCAAATCTTCTGAAAAAATAGTAAGCAACTACCGCTAGTAAAACTCCTAAAGAGATTCCTGCCGCGACATCGAGGGGCCAGTGGACTCCCACATAAATTCTTGAAAAAGAAACTATTGCCGCGATCACAAGAAAAGGTGCCAGCAATTTCCTGTAAACAAGTCCAAGAAAGAGCATAGAGGCTGTAATATTAGCTGCGTGCCCGGAGGGAAAAGAAAGGGATGATTTGTAGCTTTTGGTAACTTTAGCGGGCGTGGTGATCCAATCTGAGCCGCTTTGCCAGAAGTGCACGCTGCCGAGCACTTCGCAGGGGCGCAATCGCTGAAACAGGGGTTTCATAATGTTGCTGGAAATTTGGTCGGATGCCACTAAAAGAGGGATAAGCGCCAGAGCTGCCCACTTCCCTTTTGATCCTCCGAACATTACAAGAGCCGACCATACTAGAAGAAGAATAATTTTGGATTTATTGAAATTGGTAATGACCGGCATTACAGTGTCAAAAAGAGGATTGGCAAGGCGGGTGTTTATGAAACGAAAAAGTTTGGTGTCAGGAGATGATTCATCCTGCACTCTGTGCCATGTCGATGCCGAGAGAGACTCGGCATCGGACAAATGGTGAGTTAGTGAATACGCAGAAACTTCCGGCAGTATCCCCAGAATAATAATTAGCAGTAATGCCGACCGGACTGATTCTTTTACCATAGTTGGACGCTATATCTCAAAATAATTAAAGAAGCACATATAAAATCCTTAAAACGAGAATCCGCCCACTATTGTAAAGTATTTAGTTGATCCATCATCAAATATTATGTTAAGGGCCGGTCTGATCTCCCATGTTCTGGATTCGGACTGACGGATTATTATTCCGCCACCGAGGCTTAATCCAAGATTTGTTGTGGAACCGCTTACGTCAAAAGGCCCTATATCCATATTATAGGCAAAACGATAAAAACCTAACCCCGCTTGTCCATAATATGTATTTTTTGTATTGCCGGTTGAATCACTATTTGAAAAGAGATATCTCGCCTGGGGAACAAACTCCATTACTGATCCTGACCCGTTAAAGTCGTTTCCCCACCTGTTGTACGCAACTCTTCCTCCCAGGAGAATATTGTCTTTATAGGGAACAAACCATCAATGCCTAAACAGATACCTATATTGTAAAAATCACCTGCATCACCAATCGGCATAGAGAGCCCTGCATTGGCGTTAAATTCAATTTTCTCCATAATGCCGTCCGCCGCCATACTCCATGAAGGTAGAATGATCATGATAGCGAGTAGCAATATCGATCCTCTTTTAGCCACTTTTTCCTCCTTTTTTTCCCCAGATCGCAATTCGTTCGAGTGGGGAACTTTTCCCGACTCTTGCGAAATCAATTTCATTCAGGATGCCATGGATTTAATTAAAAAACAAGGAATCTTTTCTACTAATTTAATTGGTAGTTATCTAAAAAATAATTGAAGTCTGAATAAAAAAACGCGGTGTATTTTAAGTTACATTCACGATCAGACTGGAGGAGACTGAAAATTCACCGATAAGCGAGAAAAGGGAATTTGTTCTTTTTTGAAACGGGAATAGTACGAGCCTGGGAGAACCCGATACCTTAAGGGATATTGGGTTTAGAAAATCACCGCATTTCAGAATTGAAGAGGGAAGTGTCGCGAAAAAAATAAAGTCGATCAGTTCAACCGCCTCATCTTGTTGAAGGACACACATAACCGGCTTTCCCGGCAGAGTTGATTGTTCAATTTCGAAGGAGGGTTGTTTTTTAGTGAGCAGTTTTCCAATCTTGAGATAAGCGAAAGGGTTTCTTGAAATAAATGCCGGGATATATATAAAAAATGATTTGAATGATTCAATTGTGCTTAGCAAATATTCAATTTCTCTGCTGCCTGGGATTGATCTGTGAGAGGATGTGTTTGCCATAGCATGCAGTTTCTCCGTTCCGGTATGGAGATTCCAGGATAATATATTGTTTTCATCTTCCGGATTTTTCTCCAATCTTGTTTTAGCGATTGAGCTGTTGAGCTTTCTAAGTTCAGACAATGATTTTTCTATTTCTTTTCTAAGTAGTTTCCTGTCTACTTCAACTAACCAGAAAGGTAGCATGAGGGGTTGTTTTTTATACTGTTCTTTGCCGATGGCGGTATATACAGCGATATCTTTAAGTCCTTCGGGAGTGATAATAAAGTAGCGGTAACACGTTTTACACTGAAAAGTAATACTATCGGATAATCCTGATAGCTCAGCCCCGCAATGTTTGCAAACGAGCCGCTTAAGGGTGAGAACATTATTCATGTTAGTTCCCTCCGAACCATTTCTGAAGTCTGTATTTAAGCCACAGGTGCGGCATTGTGATTCTGTTGCCCTGAAGTTGATCCATGATGTAAATACAGCCGACGGTAATGAAGAGAAGCGGAAAATATGTTTCAGTGAGTAAAGCCAGGACAGCCGGTATGAAGAAAAATGTGGTAGGGTTTAATTTCTTCCTGCCCGGGACCTCAGCCCGGATGATATTTCCGTTATTTCCGTCGATGGTTATTATATAAATTTTGTCCTTAAATTTGTAACGGAGAAGATATATTGGGAAGTAATATATGGAAAGGTTACTGCCGAATAGATGAAAACGGCTGGCACGGATATTTGCCCCGGAGGGCTTTGCCAGGTTGATGATATGTCGGAGTGCATCTCTTTTTGCTGTTTTTGCCGATTTTGTAGGAAGCGCTATATTCATCGTAGTTTTGAAATCATGGTTGAATATTTCCCATTTGAGCATAGAGGCTTTCATGGATATCCCTTGCATTCCCAGATGTTTTATAACACACGCCGGAGCGCTCCAATCCACATTTCTTGAAACAAATTTTGAAAATGGGGTTGATTCCTGTTTGAGAACCTGTCTCCTTATTTCTCCTCTCGCAGTTGATGTGTTTGTTTCAACTTTTTTAAGTTTAACCTCCTCGCCGCATATCCAGCCTATGAACCTTCCACGCATTCGCCAGAATGGGACATGTACTAATTTATGTTCGACAACTGAAGTATATTTTGCTTTTACCCGTCCGTTACTTTTTTTTGATATCCAGCGGAGCGCTTCAAGTTTGGCTTTACCGGCGGTTATTCGTGGTTTAAGAAAAAAGGATTTTACGCCGGGTGGATTTGCTATATACAGATTTGAAAAACAGTATTCGCATTGGATACTCCTTTGCCCCTCTGTAATCCTTAGAGAACCGCCGCAGGATGGACAGGTAACACCGAATGTTTCTCTTGGGTTACGCGAATTATTTTCTCCGTCAATAAATTTATCCATATCTTCAGGCGATTTATCAGTGTTCTCAATTTCCCCTAATATGTTTTTTATTATATTTGGCGACGAGTTCGAGCTATTGGCGATTTCAGAGTGTTTCCCGCGCCACCCCTTTTTCCCTTATTTCATACATGAAATCACACAAAAATACCATCGCCAA
>JAGHBT010000322.1 GCA_021160845.1 bacterium
GGCTTGTCACTGGCAGGATTCGCGAACGTAACTGACGGGGGTCTCTACGGAATCTCTCTCAGCGGCCTGGCTAATGTCACTGACGGGGATTTGTACGGCATCTCCATCGGAGGCCTGGCCAATGTCTCAGACGGAAATTGCGGCGGTATTACAATGGGAGGACTGGCTAATGTAACTGATGGAAATTTTTACGGTATCTCTATCGGAGGGCTGGCCAATGTTTCAGATGGAAATTGCGGAGGCATAACACTCGGAGGACTGGCAAATGTCACTGACGGAAACTTTCACGGCATCTCCATCGGAGGTTTGGCCAATGTGTATTCCGGAGCAATGTCCGGCATAAGCTTTAGTGGGCTTGTAACAAACGCGGAAGAATCAATTACAGGTATTTCTCTGAGCGGAGGGCCTATACACGCGGGAGGGGATATCCGTGGTATCTCCATAGGGCTTATCCCTGGAGGTTCTGCCGATTTTAAAGACGGGATTGAGATAAAATCTTGCGGCATAAAGGCCGCTAACGCGAAATGGCTCACAGTTCATGGAATCTCTATCGACATTGAAAACGATCTTGAAGGCTGCGCGATAAGCGGCATATCTACTAAATCAAAAGAAATAAAGGGGATCAATATTTCAGGCATTTACACCAGAGCCCAAAATCTCTATGGTTTTTCAACATCTACCGTTAACTATTATGACAATCTTCAGGTCGGGCTTTCTGTCGGTGTTTTGAACTATGCGAAAAAGCTCTCCGGCGTACAAATTGGGCTCTTAAACATAGCGAAAAATAATCCCGGGTGGGCACGTTATCTTCCCATCTTAAACGCTCACATCGATTAACACAAGCTTGCCCGGTTCCAGACACAAAAACCCTCGTATCATTAACGCTATAATAATCATCCTTTTTGCCTTTTCAATTCATTATTACTTGACAGATCCTACAAAAAGTCTTTCTTATTGAAGTTGTGCCTAGTCATATCTCAGCATGCCAAGTTTATGGTTTTTACAGAGAATAAATTGGCCGTATTAATCGTCAACCTCAAGGCACAAAAAATTTTAGCAGCAATGCCCTTTTCCTTATTCTCTTTAAATTTTAAAGAGGAGATGAAGCGAAATGACAAAAAATAAACTCACAAATATGACAAAAAAGGAACTCCTTGAACTTGCCAGATCAAAACACCTTCGGATATCAAGCAGAATGCTCAAGGCGGATATGATCAACACAATATACAGCCATACTTCCGGCGAAACTAAAACCACCTCGAAACCGGTTAGCTCAAAGAAAAAGACACGTGCGAAACAGCTTTCCTCCGCAAAGAAAACAAGAGCGAAGAAACCGAGGAAAGCCGCAAAAGCTTCTAGCCCTTCAGACGCAGACGACTCGGCCGCAAACAACCGGACTATCAGGCAAAAGGCTGTCGCTGGAAAATACCACCTTACAAAAAAATCGCACCACGATTTATTAGAGAACGAGACTTTAAATTTGCCCGAGTATGATATCACCCGAATTGTATGTATGGTCCGTGATCCGCACTGGATATTCACTTACTGGAAAATATCATCAGGTCAATATGATGATTTGAAAAAGACATTTGGTTCCTCGTGGCCCGACTGCAAAATAATTCTCCGTGTTTATGATCACTCGGGAGACCCGGGAAGAATAGTTTCCTTCGATATCGAAATACCGGACGATTCTGAAAATTGGTATATCAATGTATCTCAAAAGAGCAAATACAGGGTAGGGATCGGTATAATTTCTCCCGAAGGCGTTTATAAAGAGATTGCCGTTTCAGATATTATTGAAACTCCCCCCGAAGGAGTCAGCGAATATAGCGATGAAAAATGGGCTGTCCCGGACTCTATGTTCAATCAAATCCTAACGGCTTCAGGTGATTTGAGAGAAAGATTTGGTTCTGAGGAACACCTGAAGGCAAAGACCCCCTCCGCCGCCAATTCTGAAGCCGCTTCGTCATTCAGCAACGCGGATACCAACCCCGTAAGGAGCTCTCGCCCTTCGATAAAAATGGAACTCGTTGTTTACGGCACCTCTGGTGACGCCTCCCGGATCAGCCTGCTGGGGAAAGAGATAGAAACGGACGAAGACGGTTCTTTTTCCATTCGAATGGCGCTGCCGGAGGGTGAATTGGAACTTCCAATAAAATTAGTTTCTCCCGACGGCAAGTGGGAAAAAACAATTAAAGCCCGCATTGAAACGGAATAAGCCTGAAAGAAAAGGTTCTTATATGATTAACAATCACAAAGGCTATCTAAGTCTTGTCTTACACGCCCATCTTCCATATGTCCGGCATCCGGAACATTACCGCTTCCTGGAAGAAGACTGGTTTTACGAAGCGCTCACCGAAACATATATTCCTCTTATTGACATGTTTGCCAGGTTGAAGGATGAAGGGGTGGATTTTCGCCTTACAATGTCGCTAACTCCCACCCTACTCTCTATGATGTCCGACCCTTTATTGCAAAACAGGTACATCCGCCATCTGGACCAATTAATCGAGCTTTCCCGGAAAGAATTGGTTCGCACTCGATGGATACCTGATCTTCTTACTCTCGCGAAGATATATCATGACAACTTTATCCACTGCCGTAAAATCTTTGTTGAAAAATACGCTAAGGACCTTATATCGGCTTTTAGATTCTTTCAGGACAGCGGAAACCTGGAAATTCTAACATGTGGAGCGACACACGCCTTCGTGCCCCTCGTGAAGAACGAGAAAGTCGTCGACGCGCAGATTAAAATCGCCGTAAACCAGTATAAAAAGTTCTTCGGGAGAAATCCGCGGGGAATCTGGCTCGCGGAATGCGGCTACACGCCTGGGCTGGAAGACATTCTCAAGACTAACGGTATCAAATATTTCTTTACCGATTCCCACGGTATCCTTCACGGCGAGCCCAGACCCCGCTATGGAGTTTTCACCCCCGTTTGCTGTCCCAATGGAGTTGCCGTATTCGGCCGTGACAACGAATCGTCAAAACAGGTTTGGAGCGCGAAGGAAGGCTACCCGGGTGATTTTCAATATCGGGATTTTTACAGAGATGTGGGATTCGATTTGGATTACGATTACATCAAACCATATCTTCACGGAGATGGAAACAGAATCAGTCTCGGAATAAAGTATTTCAGGATTACCGGCAAAAACAACGAAAAACAGATCTACAACCCAATTCGAGCCAGGGAAAAAGCCGCGACACATGCCGGTAATTTTATGTTCAACAGGGAGAAACAAATTGAACACCTCGAGAGGTTCCTGGGAATCAAACCGATAATAGTTTCCCCTTATGATGCTGAACTCTTCGGACACTGGTGGTATGAAGGCCCACTCTGGCTGGAATTTCTGATGAAAAAATTGCATTTCGACCAGAATTCCATCGTTCCCATAACTCCATCTGAATACCTGCAAAAGACATCCGGAATACAGATAATAAAACCATCCATGTCTTCCTGGGGCTACAAAGGATATAATGAAGTATGGCTGAACGGGAGCAATGATTGGATTTACCCGCACCTGCACATTATGGAGGACAGAATGATCGAGCTCGCCGGCAGGTTTCCCGTCGCGGAGAGCCTGCTGAAACGAGCGCTAAATCAGGCCGCCCGTGAACTTCTCCTCGCTCAAAGCAGCGACTGGGCATTCATCATGAAAACCGGAACAATGGTTGAATACGCCCACAGGAGAACGAAAAGTCATATATCCCGTTTTGACAGCTTATACAAATCCATTCTTTCATCGAGTATAAATGAAACATGGCTTACTGAAATAGAGAGACGCGACAACATATTCCCCGATATTGATTACAGGGCATACTCAGATGACAAGGGATAGCGTGAAAGAAAAAATCGGTAAAAAATATCTGATTATCCATGGCCACTTTTATCAACCGCCCAGGGAAAACCCATGGACGGGAAGAATAGACAGGCAGGAAAGCGCCGCTCCATACCACGACTGGAATGAAAGAATAACACGGGAATGCTATCTCCCAAACTCCTGCGCCCGCCGCCTGGATGGTTTCGGGAGAATCAAAAACCTTATAAACAATTATACTTGTTTAAGCTTCAATTTCGGGCCGACTCTTTTAAGATGGCTGGAAAAATATCATCCCGAAGTCCATAAAGAGATTATACACGCCGACAAACTCAGCACAAAGCTCAACAACGACCACGGTAACGCTATCGCTCAGGTTTATAATCACATTATCATGCCGCTTGCTTCGAAGCGTGATCAGCTAACGCAAATACGCTGGGGTGTTCACGATTTCAAACGTTGTTTTGGTAGAAACCCCGAAGGTATCTGGCTCGCGGAAACAGCAATTAACCAGGTGACCCTCGATATTCTGATTAATTCAGGATTCCGCTTTATTATTCTTTCTCCCCATCAGGCGGAGAGTTTCCGCCCGCTTAAAGGAAAAGGCAAATGGGAAGATGTGTCCGGAGGCAATATCCGAACAGGTTTCGTTTACCGTTGCTATGGCGATAAAGTAAAAGTGAAAAATAACTATATCGACATATTCTTTTATGACGCGAAACTGTCTCAAGACATCAGCTTCAATCACCTTCTTAGGAATGGAGATATTTTTGCCGAATCCATCGACTCATCCTACGAACGCTGCGGCAATGACCTTGTAACTATAGCTACCGATGGAGAAATTTACGGACACCATGAACCCTTCGCGGATATGGCACTTGCCTATCTTATTGAAAGCGCCGCGGAAAAACATAATTTAGTGATGACGAACTTCGGCGGCTACCTCGACAGTCACGAACCAAAATTCGAAGTCAAACTAAAAAACGGCAAAGACAATCTGGGAACAGCCTGGTCATGTTCGCATGGAGTGGGCCGGTGGAAAGAAGACTGCGGCTGCAATATAAACGCTCCTGCCGGCTGGAATCAAAAATGGAGAAAACCCCTCAGGAATTCCTTAAATACACTGCGAGACAATCTTGCCGACATCTTTAAACACGAAGGGGACAAACTGCTGCGAGATCCATGGAAGACCCGCGACGATTATATTGATGCCATGAATAGCAAAACGGCGCATGAAAGAGAAAAATTCCTGGCCAATTATTCTAAAAGAAACCTTTCGAGAGAAGAAAAAATAACCGCTTTGAAAATCCTAGAATCCCAGCGAAACGCTCTCTTTATGTTTACATCATGCGGATGGTTTTTTAACGATATCTCGGGGCTTGAATCTGCTCAGATTCTAAAATACGCCGCGCGGGCAATTGAACTCGCGGGGGAAAAATATCGACAGAAGCTCGAAGAAGAATTTCTCTCCGAATTGAGCAAGGCGAAAAGTAATCTTCCGGTCGCCGGAACAGGCTCTCAAATATATAAAACCAATAAAGATTTCGCATCAATCACTCCATCCTTCCTTGCCGGCCAATTCGTCATATCTTCTCATCTATCATCCCCGGAAGCCTCTCCTGAAATTTTCGGCCACTCTTTTAATGAACTCGATTCTTATTCAAAAGAAACGGTCGGAGGCACAATTTATACCGGATTACTTGAAACCGAATCTCTCCTTATACCTGAGGTTTTTAC
>JAGHBT010000033.1 GCA_021160845.1 bacterium
CCGAGACCAAATATAATCTTTTCATTGGATTTTCTGGCTTTTTTTACGGCCTCTCTGGCTTCTTTCCTGAGCTCTGGTATATTTCGCGGGTCCCTGCTTATTCGAGCGTATGAAGCCGATATAATCTCCGGAGTAAAAGATTCGCTTTTACCATTGATATCATCTATAAGCGTAGAATCAACATTGTATCCTGCAATTTTAACTTCCATTAATCTAAAAACTCCTCCTAGAAACCGTAAGAGACAGATCCATAATACTTCCAGGATTTACCCTCGTAGAACGTAATAGTCTCTGTAAAGGGATCCTTATACTTAACATCATCAAGCCCATAAGCAGCTTCGAACGAAACAGCAAGAGGATAATTGTAAAAATTAAACCCCTTTCCCCTAAGTTCAAAACCTACATCCGTTTTATAATTATCAAAATCTATCTTGTCCTCATTCCACGCGTTACCCGCTTCAGCAAAAAGTCCTCCATAGAGGGAACCCAGATATGTAAACAGAAATTGTTTGTTTATATTTTTCATCAAAGGAAACCGATACGTGACCCTTCCCATCGCTATCTTTTTCCCTCCTAGGCTGTAGTAAGAATATCCTCTGAGGCCATCCCTGCTTCCAAGGTAGAGACCAAGAAAATCATCTACGGCGTTATCAACTACTCCGGCTCTAGTGTAAATAGAAATAGCATTCTCAAAAAATGGCAAAGGTATAAATTCCTCATAGGTCACAAGATATCTTCCAAAATTATTATCAGCATAGTCCGGCATGAACATATACACGAAATCCCCCGCGAAGAGCTTGTCATGCGCCATTGTAGCTTCAAGAAAAAGCCTTCGTCCCCTCCTCGGATTAATATCGGCATTTACTCCCGGTTTTATATTGGAAAAAGCGTAAAGGAGAGAAATTTCACTTCCCTTGTAGTAACTCCAGCCCATTTCATAAGTAACCTGATCCCAAGCATTAATATTAAGTCCATACTCCCCGTAATTGTAACGCAACATCAGTTTATTTTGTCTAAAAGCCGTTGTTTGAGACAGCTCATAGCTCAATGTGAAAAAGGCATCCCAAAGATCGTATCTTATATCGACATTACCCTCTATTGAATTATAGTAATTGTAATACTTCCTGCTTCTGTAAAATTCTAAGTTGAATGTCGGGAAATAGCGTCTCGTTTGAAGTTCAAACCCGAGCGCGAGGTCATATTCCCCCTTTTTGTTAACAGACGCTGAAGTAATCACACTCTGCCTATCAAGAATATCACCATATTGCATAGTAAGTCCAAGCCTCGGTTTATGTTCATAAATCATAACACTGGGAAAAAAATAAAGTTGTGTGTATGTGGCGCCGAGAGTTGACTCATTTTCTTTATTCTCTTTGATAATCTGTAATATATTTTTTCTGAGTTCAGCAAAACTTTCCTGCTGTTTTCCTTTTTTGTCGGATATAAATACTTTTCTTTTCCTTATTAGAGTAGAATCCACCACGCACTCATCTTGATTTGTGAGGGATAATTTCCCGCAGGCAATCCTGCTGATTTTGTAACCTTCCTTTTCATACCCCTGATAAGTAATAGTATCCCCTGAAACGTCCGGCGCGAACGCTCCGCCCAGTACATTTGTTACAAGAATGTCCGGGAAACTATCATCGATATGATGATAAATATTAAATATTCCTGTTCTGTCGCTTGAATAAAAGAATCCTTCACCATCTTTGTCCCATACCGGATCTCTTTCATCGGCTAAAGTAGCAACAACCTCTTTCATACTTCCTCTTTCGGGATCGAACAATACGATATCCCTGCTTGCACAATCGAATCTTGAAGCCAATATTCCACCCCTCCCCCACGAAAGGTCAAAATACTGCACACCGGGTGTTACTCTGAAGAGTTCCCTGACTTCTCGTTTTTCAATATCCATTATCGCAATTTTTTCCGAACAATCGGCGGACATTATAGTAACAATGTATTTATCATCCGGAGACCATTCAGGATCAGTTGTTCTTAAGGATTTTGTAAGTCTTGTCTCTCTCCCTGTCGTAATATTGTAAATAAAGAGATCATTGTAATCGTTACCCTGACCATTGTCCGAGGTTATCTTTGAATAGCAGAGTTTTTTTTCATCTCCAGAGAGAGAAAATCTCGATGTAACGCCCTCGGCTATAATTGAAATCTGTCCTGAATTTTTCATGTAAACCAGATCGAGCCCGGAAAAATCCCGCCCCCTGTTTGATAGAAAATAGATCCCCCCTTTTATATCAGAAATGGGATACATATTAAGAAAACCTTCTCCGGCTATTTCTTCTCCGGATAATTGATTTTTGCTAATTTCCTCTTTAACAATGGCATATTCCTTCTCAATCTCCTGTTTCCATAATTGATACAGCCTATTGGCGGAAATACCCAGTACATCTTTACACGCCCCGTCGAATGCAATCCTGTAGAATTTAGACTGAGCCTCGACTAATTTCCTAATCTTCTCTCTTCCATATCTTTTCGCGATAAAATTTACTAATGAAAATCCTTGATTGTAGAGTAATTCCGAATTTAGCGAATTTTTCCCAAATACACCCATTTCATCCATTGTTAATAGCCTATCATTTAGGGTAGCCATTCTTAAAATCATATCCCTGTGTGAATCCCAGATGTCATTTCGAGCAAGAGTTACTTGAGATTGAGCAACTCCCTCCGCGAACCAGTTTGGGAAAAGTACTCCAGCAAAGGGAACATTAATATAGAAATTTGGATATCCGGTAATAACATCAGGTCTTTTTTCCTTTTCAAAATTAATAATCTGAAAATATACTGAGGGAAAACTTCTGGGCATTTTCATGCCCTTTTGTATCGATACAAGATGCGTAAATTCATGAGTCGTTACATTCCTCAGCCAATTCGCTGTTCCGCGTAGTGCGAACTCATACGCCGAAACATCTATATTGATTCTATTCTGATAGTAATAAGCCGCTCCACCCGGACGGTCAGATGTATCCATTAGATTAATATGCACCTTGTCAATTTTGTAATTATAGAAATCAGTTACGGGATCATAAATCTCTTCAGCTATTAGAGCTACCCTCGCTGCACTCCACTCTTCGCCGTCGTGATAATGTATTGCAAAATGTTCTGTGGGTATGGTGCGCCAATTTAGATCAGAACTATTCGAGGCATAGAGAAACCCCGGAATCATAAAACTACAGATTAAAAAAAATATTGTTTTATAACAGCTTTTCTTAATCTTTCGCATCGATTTTCCTTCTTTTTATGACCATATTCAATCGCCGATTAATATAATCTATAAAAAATACCATTGTATTGCTACAAAATTCCACTTATAACTTCAACCGCGAAAACAGAAAACTCGGAAAATATAACCAGTCTCCGTTCCAAAAAACATATTCACCGCTGACTAAAGCCAACGGTGAATATTATTATAAAACGGCAACCCAATTCCTATTCTGTCCCCTGAACCCGCTTAGCATACTGATATAAATGCAAGTTAACCTGAAAACTTCGTCCAATACCCTAGTTAAAACACAAATTACTTTACACTACTCTTCTTTAAATACTTGTATATGTCACTATCCGTTGAAAGAATGACCTTCGAATTTTTACCTATTGTGTTCCTGTATATTTCAAGTGTTTTAAGGAACGAGTAGAATTCCGGGTCTTTCCCGTATGACTCGGCGTAAATCTTCGTAGCCTTGGCATCCGCGGTTCCTTTAATACTCTGAGCCTTTTTATAGGCTTCGGATTGTATCCTTTGCAGTTCCCTCTCTCGTTTACCATCAATATCAGCCTTTTCCCCTTTACCTTCTGAACGATACATAGCGGCGATTTTTTGCCGTTCGGAAATCATTCTTTCAAATACCTTTTGACGTACTTCTTTCACATAGTTAATTCTTTTGATCTGAACATCGATCAATTCAATGCCATATTGTGGTACAAGCTCCGACGCCTTTTCCATTATCATAATCCTGAGGCTGTCTCTTCCTACTGATATCTCCTCCAACATGCCGGTTTGGATTAACGCGTCTTTTTCCTGCTTTTTTAAGATATCATTTGAATTCCTCACTACTTCAGTTAACCTATGTGCGGAAACAACATCTCTTGAAGCTGAATCAATAATATCATCAAGTCTCGATAGTATTCCTGTTTCATTTTCGACTGACTGATAGAACTTTAACGGATCAACAATCTTCCATCTGGCCGTAGCGTCAAGCCAAATATACTTTTTGTCTGATGTAGGTATTTCCTTCGCGTCTCCATCCCAAATTAAAATTCTCTTCTCAAACTTGCGAAGCTTTTGAATAAAGGGTGTCTTCAGATGCAAACCAGGATTAGTAATTGCTCCTCCTATCGGCTTGCCGAACTGCGTGATAATACACTGCTCAAATTCGTTTAATCTATAAAATGTGCCGTTAAGGATGATGAGAACGCCTATACCAATTATTATTACTGTAATGAGTGTGTTCTTTTTCATTGCCCACCACCTCCTTTGCTATTTTTGCCAACATCAAGAAATGGCAAAATCCCTTTCTGCTCTTCGTCAATAATATATATCTGTTCAATTTTTGGAAGAACCTCATTCATCGCTTCAAGATAAAGTCGTCTTCTGGTAACACCGGGGGCTTTTCTGTATTCCCGATAAACATTACTGAATAGAGCAACATCTCCCTGGGCCCTGTTTACTCTTTTAAGAGCATAGCCCTCTGCTTCAGATATAAGCTGTGAGGCTTCTCCTTTTGCGCGGGGAATTCTGTTGTTGTAACTTTCCCAAGCTTGGTTAATCATTTTTTCTTTATCCTGTTTTGCACTGTTTACATCGTTAAAAGCTGGTCTTACAGGTTCGGGTGGATTTACATCCTGGAACTTAACCGTAACAATGTTGATTCCCGCTTCAAAATAATCAAGCAGTCTTTGAAGCTTCTCCTCCACTTCCAGAGCTATCGCAACACGTTCCTTGGTAAGCACTCCCGTTACAGTTCTGTTGCCTACAACCTTTCTAGTAACAGCCTCCGACATGCTTCTCAATGTTTCTTCCGAATCCCTTATTTTAAAAAGGTAATCATAAGCGCTTTTTATTCTGTATTGAACAATCCATTCAACCTCGGCTACATTAAGATCTCCTGTCAGCATAATGGATTCGTCTTGAAAATTCCTTGTGCTGTATCTGGTCCGAACGCCCGCCTGAAGTGTCCTAAACCCAAACTCCTGCTTGAAAACCTTTTTAATCTTAATCTTTGTAACTGATTCAACACCGAGAGGAATCTTCATATGAAGCCCCGGTGGTGTCTGTCGGACGAACTTGCCGAAC
>JAGHBT010000330.1 GCA_021160845.1 bacterium
GCGCTAAACACAATCTCATGGAAGCGGAACGTGCATACGGAAAAGACTTTATTGAAAAATATATAGAGAAAGAATGATACTAAAACGCTAGTAATCATTCTGCACTGCTATAAGCCAATTTAAAAATAGAGGAACATTACCTATTTTAACTATTTATCAATAGTAACAGTTTTATCGAAGTTGCACTTATCATCGGCCCACAGCATCCTCGCCGCGTTGAATATTCCTACAGGCGATAATGATAATCTATCAAAGAGAAATCCTCCGAAAGCGGGGAAATACAGTGTTTCATAGTCATTTTCAATGCCTGCGTTCTCTGCCGCGTATTCAATCGCGTCTTTAAGTCCTCCCAGCTTGTCAATAAGATTGATATCGAGGGCCTGGGTTCCGAAATAGAGCCGCCCGCCGGCAAGTTTGTATACTTTCTCTTTCTTTATTTTTCTACCGGTTGCGACTTCACTCACAAATTCGTCGTAGGTTTTGTCTATGAATTTGTTTATTATTTTTTGTTCTTCATCTGTGAAGTGTCTTGCCGTGGACATAGCGTCGGCATGTTTTCCGGATTTAAATATTTCGTGTGTAATGCCGATTTTTTCATAGAGTTGTTTTAGGACAGGTTTCATCAATACTACCCCTATGCTTCCTGTAATAGTAAACGGATCGGCGAATATCTTGTCGGCATACATAGATATCCAATATCCGCCGGAGCCGGCAAGATTGGACATAGATACAATAACAGGGATTTTTTCTTCTCTTTGAATACGTTTTATTTCATTTAATATTTCATCGCTGGCCAGTGCGGAGCCTCCGCCGCTGTCAACCCTAAAGACGATTGCTTTAACACCTGAATATTTTGATGCCTTTTTGAGTGATTTAACGACCGATTCGGATCCCATTGTCCGTCCGCCGTTAAGTGGGCTAAGTTTGCTTTTGCCGGGAGCTATGCTTCCGTAGGCTCCAACAACAGCTATTGCCGGGGGCGGCGACCAGCGTTTGTTCCAGTATTTTCTTTTAACACTGGGTACTGTTTTGAGCTTTTCAGGCTTTGAGAGTTCGGCAAGTTTCCCAAGTTCTGTTTTCGCTGTTTTTTCCCAACCCACGGCATCAACTAGGTTGTTCTCAACGGCTTCTTTACTTGTAAAGAGCTGCCCGTCAGCAAGTTCACGCATTTTGTCCGGATCGATTCCTCTGCCCTCGGCGATTGCATCTACCAGCAGTGTGTATACCTCGTTCACGAGTCCCTGTAGTTCTTCCTTCTGAACAGATGTTGAGGTGTCGGTATACATCATATGGAAGGTTGATTTATAATCTCCCGCGGTTGTGTGATCCCATTCAATCCCCAGCTTTTCAAACATTCTTTTCAAACGGTTGATTTCTACAGACACTCCTATCATCCCGATTGTGGTTTGATTTGGAACTACTATTTTGTCTGCCGCTGAAGCCAAATAGAGCTCGGAGGCGGTGGCGTTCATAAGGTAAGCGACTACAGGTTTGCCTGAGTTGCTGATTTTTTCTATGGCCTGCCTGATTTCATAGAGATTGGCGCTTACGGGCCCAATAAATCCGCCGGATAAGCCCTTTATTTTGAGAAGAAGTCCGTCGGTATCTTTGTCCATTCTCACACTTTCAAGTCTTCCAAGGATAGAATGAAGGTTGTTGTTGCCGTTTCCCATGAGTTGAAATTTTCCCCCTTCATCCTCGTAATTTCCTCCAATTGTAATTTCCGAGAATCTATGTTTTTGAACAAGGGCGTCTTTTCTATAGGCCATGGCATTTTCTATCGCGAAGGAATAGCGGCTGTAGTCTAAATTTCCATTAACGCGTGAGCGTGTCATCTCCCTTGTAGTTACTGAACCGAAGGTCAAGGCTATACCTGCCGAGAATTCCTCATAATTTTCGTAGTTCTCTAACGAAAGGTTTTTTATATATGAACCAAAAACCTCAAGCCCTGGAAGGAGATCAAAACTTCCTCCGAATTGCCAGCATGGCCCGGATCCTTCAGCAACCATGGCCTGTCCTGAAATTGTAATTCTGTCTGTTAGAGGTCTGAAGGATATTCCCCCCGTAAAGGTATCTTCAAGACGGCTGCTGTTGAATCTGCTTCGATTTGTATTATTCCAGACACCGCCGATCGAGATATAACGGTGCGGTCTGGCAATGAACCCTATGTCCATTGCAAATGGTGATTTGTTTAATTCCAGGTTTGAATGATGCCAAAGGTAAGAACTCCCAACATAGAACCCCGGGAATATTTTACCGCCAAACCCGAGGTGATAGGTGTATGATTTATAAAATCCGTTATCGATACGAGTATAACCCAAGCCAATTTTCGGTCCCGAAAACCCCAGCGTAAATTCGTTTAATCTGTCAAATTCATAGGATCCCCTGAGAATAGTCGAGCCATTTTCTCTGACTCCAAGCCCTGCCGGATTTACAAACAGGGCTGAAGCGTCATCCGTTTCGCTGATGAAACGGTATGTGAATATGTCGCTCCGGAGTTCAGGAGTCACAAGTAAATCCTCGGGAGTCGCTCGAACCCCGGTCGCCGATACAATTATCGTTAGAATAGTTATAAACATTAGTCGAATATTTTTGTAACTCATCATTTTCTCCTTGTTTATTCTACCGTGGTAATTCTCATGACAGTGTACTGGCTGAGAA
>JAGHBT010000234.1 GCA_021160845.1 bacterium
ATACAGGTTCATGGTTATCGGCCTTATCTCTGAGAAATTCAGCTCCCCTTACCACTCCCTTGGTGTTATTCTCACCTTCAACTCTCATCGGTTTACCCACCTGGGCGCCAGCTCCAATAAAAACCGAATCATGCTTTTTCAACAGTTCATCCAGTGAAATATCCTTGCCTATTTTCGTGTTATATTTGATTTCAGCGCCCGCTCTAAGAATATAATTCACTTCGGCATCGAGTACGGCATCGGGCAAACGATACTCCGGAATTCCATAGCGGACCATACCGCCCGAACGTGGTTGAGTTTCATAAATTACAGGTTTATGTCCCCTTTTACAAAGAAACCAGGCAGCAGTCAATCCGGCAGGTCCTGAGCCTACAATCCCAACTGTCTTGCCCGTGGAAGGCTCACATTCCGGATCTTTATCATAGATCCCGGGAATATCAGTCAAAAAACGTTTGATATTATTTATCGCAACCGGTTCGTCAACATCCCCCCGGCGGCAGGCCACTTCACACTTGCGCACACATACCCTTCCACAAACAGCCGGCAACGGATTGCTTTCCCGAATGAGATCAACGGCGCGTTTATACTCTCCCATAGCGGAAAGAGCAATATAACCCTGAATATCTACCCCGGCAGGACAAGCCTCAGTACATGGAGAAACACAGTCCGCGTAGTGATTTGAAAGAAGTAATTCCAAAGCCATCTTCCTGGCGGCAACAACACGTTCATTCCTCGTCTCCACTTCCATCCCGGGAGCCACTACGGTAGAGCAAGACGGTACAAGATTATTTCTCCCCTTAAGCTCGACAACACATACAAAACAGGAGGGATCCGGTTCCAGCTCCGGAGAATGACAAATTGTCGGAATATCATCAAGGTTGTTTTTTCTTACTACCTCCAATATGGTTGCGCCCAAGTCAGCTTCTATTTCCTCACCGTTGATCTTGAGTTTGACTTTTTCCATTAATCCACTCCTCAAGTCTTGTATATAGCGCCAAATTGGCAGCTTGTAATACACTTGCCGCATTTTACGCAGATTGAATTGTCAATAACATGGGCTTCTTTTGGTTTACCTTTAATCGCGTCTACAGGACAGTTCTTCGCGCAAAGCGTACATCCCGTACACTTTGTCGGATCAATATTAAAATCCACCAGAGGGTTACAACTGCCCGCAGGACACTTTTTCTCTCTAATATGAGCCTGATATTCATCACGATAGTATCTGATCGTTGTGAGAACCGGATTCGGCGCTGTCTGCCCGAGACCACATAGACTTGACTGCTTAATTCTTTCCCCCCATAATTCGAGTTTTTCAATATCTCCCTCTTCACCCTCGCCATTAGTAATTTTTGTGAGTGTTTCAAGCAGCCTCAAGGTTCCAATCCTGCAGAATGTACACTTGCCACAGGATTCATCCTGTGTAAAATGCAGGAAAAATTTGGCCATTTCTACCATACACGTGGATTCATCAAGAACAACCATCCCTCCTGAGCCCATAATAGCGCCGGTAGCAGGGATCGATTCAAAGTCGACCGGAGTATCCGAAAGCTCAGATGGAATGCACCCGCCCGAGGGGCCACCCATCTGCACCGCCTTGAACTTTTTGTCATTTTTTATCCCTCCACCGATTTTAAAAACGAGGTCCTTTATCGTCGTCCCCATCTCAACTTCCGCAAGCCCCCCCCTCTTTACTCTTCCGGCCAAGGCAAAAACCTTTGTCCCCCTGCTTTTTTCAGTTCCGTAGCGGGCGTACTCGGCGGAACCATTCAAAATTATCCATGGAATATTCGCGAAGGTTTCCACATTATTATTGTTGGTTGGCTTTTGCCATAGGCCTTTCTGTGCTGGGAATGGGGGCCTTATGTGCGGCATTCCCCTCTTACCCTCAATAGAGGCGAAAAGCGCTGTTTCTTCGCCGCAAACAAAAGCTCCGGCTCCCTGTTTTATTCCCACATCAAAATCAAATCCTGAACCCAGGATGTTTTTACCCAAATATCCCTTTTCTCGTGCCGCTTCAATAGCAATATTCAGTCTGTAAATCGCAAGCGGGTATTCAGCCCTGCAATAGATAAACCCGGAGGAAGCTCCTATGGCCTTTGCACATATTATCATTCCCTCCAGAACCGAATGGGGATCCCCCTCCAAAACCGATCTGTCCATAAACGCTCCCGGATCACCCTCATCCGCGTTACACACAACATATTTGATATCACTTTTAGTCCCGGCTGCAAAAGACCATTTAAGCCCTGTAGGAAATCCGGCTCCTCCACGCCCCCTCAACCCCGATTCCTTAACCTCTTCAATAATCTCATCCGGCTCCATCTCAAGCAGAGCTTTTCGAAGAGCCCTATAACCATTTGCAGTTTGATACTCCTCTATATTCTCCGGATCAATGAACCCGCAGTTTCTTAACACTATTCTATTCTGAAGTTTGAGAAACTCCGCCTCCCGGCCACTCACCGTACCATCGGGCGCAATTCTGCAAGCAACATGCTCCTCTATAGCGCGCCCCTTTAGAATATGTTCGTTGAATATCTCCCCGGCAAGAGAAGGAGTAACCCCACTGTAGAATATCCTGCCTTCGGGTTCGCGAACTTCAACCAGAGGTTCCAAGAAACACATTCCTATACACCCCGTTCGTGACAATTTGAAACTTCCTTTATTGTCCAAACTAATTTCATTAAATTTGTCATAGGTTTCCTGAGCCCCCGCTGAAAGACCGCATGTAGCCATTCCTACTATTATTTTCTTCATTGAAGAACTCCCAAAGTTTCAAGAAAAATTGGTTTTTCCCAACTTTAATTAAATTATTGTCTCTCCCGGCTCTATCTTCGGGTTGTCAAATCTTTAGTTGAAACCTTTTCATTTCGCTTGTACCGGCGAATAATTTTCCGCACTGAAGCAGGCGTAAGACTTCCATGAGTACTTTCATTAATCATAATTACAGGAGCGAGTGAACAGCATCCGATACAGGCAACCGTGTTTAGAGTAAAAATTCCATCTTCAGTTGTCCCATCCACTTCCACTCCCAATTCATCCTGAATCGCTTCAATAATCATCTCAGCGCCGGAGACATGACAGGCCGTACCATTGCACGCTCGTATTACATATTTTCCCATGGGTTGAAGACGAAATTGACTATAAAAGGTTATTACTCCGTATACCTCTGATTCTGGTATCCCCGTTACCGCTGAAATATAATTAATCGCCCGCCGTGGAATATATCCAAAATGATTTTGAGCGGATTGCAAGAGCGGAATTAGTTCCCCCGGAGCACCATTATAACGCCAAAGGTTAAAACCAAATTCATCATTCATTTAATCTCTGCCTTTCCGCCAAAAATTCATTTTCCCTATTCAGGGGAAATAGATATTAACCTCCGCAAACACGCCGTTTGGATATCTTATTCCTCCATAATTTTTATTACTTTCGCTTCACGAACCCTTAACACACCCTCGATCTGGCTGAGCTTTTCAACAATACGCGGCGTTTTTCCAACAGCGCTTTGCCCTGTAATCATTCCCACAAGCCTTGATCCATCTTCAATAACATCACAGAAAACAACCTCGTCAATAAAAAAAACAGTAGTAAATATCTGTTGTATGGCATCCTTGTCAATGTCGACAACCACATAGCTCGTTGTTCCGGGATTCTTGCTCGAGGTAACATTTGTCGGTTCCTTAACAAGATTTGAATAGATATCAATAAATTCGTTCACATCGCGGTCGAGCTTAGGTCTTTTGACCCTGTCCACCGACACTACTTCAACACCATCCATTTTGCCGATCTTATCAATAAGGGCGTCAATTTTATCCTGTGAGGGAGCCTGCATGAGAATAATAATATCAAAATCTCCCCGTACCGCCTCACAACGCTGAACCCCATCGAGGTAATACAATTTCTTATAAATATTCATGATATTATCAGTATCTGTTATTTTTATTGTAAGATAAGCGCTTACAGATTCACGCATTACAGATTCCCTAGTTGTATGCTTGCCTGTGGAGCCAGTGGTCCCCGGAGTGAGTTCTTCAAGGGCCTTTACCAATTCAGATATCTCAAAAGGCTTGTCAAGATAACCCGTGTTATGTTCTGAAATGGCTTCGAGTTCCAGGCCCACATCGCCATACCCGGTGATAACCAGAACCGGTAGATCCGGGTATTGTTCTTTGATTACTTTAAGAATCTTTAACCCGTCAATATCAGGCATAAAAATATCTGTGATTAAATAATCATATGTGATTCCCTTATCGTGAGAACTCTTAAGCTCATGGATTGCTGAAATTCCGTCCGGACAAGCAACCGCGCTGAACCCCTCCTGTGTAAGACCGACGGTAAGATTTCTCCTGATCTCTGCTTCGTCATCGATAATTAAAATATTGCCTTTCACAGCAATCCTCCCCCGTTTAATTGACTAAAGAGAGCAAATTTGAAAACAATTCTGATTACATCGAACAAATTCCATTGTTTTTGCCAATCTGCGGCATTCGGGAATAACGGCGCTTTCTCCGCCTAAATCTCAAGCCACATTTCAATCATAAACTATAATTTTAATTATAATTTGTCAAACAAAAGAAGATGTTGGATTTCCCCGGTTTTTTATGGGAACAAACAGGTTTTTTGAAGTGTTCCGTGTTTCATCACAATTACCTCAAATCTAATTCCTACAAGAAAACAAGTTAAGTAATCTCGATTTATTCCGATAAAGAGTTATTACGCTTCAAGCTTGGATATACTTTATGAAGAATTTGTTTAAGTTAATC
>JAGHBT010000044.1 GCA_021160845.1 bacterium
ACATATTCCACATCATCATAGCTTTGCCATACCCAACCGCCTCGGTAGCGGCATCGCTCCGAGAAATGAAGCTTCTGAGGGGAAAATCATTTCCGCTATTCACATAATCCGTGTATCTCTGCAGTTTCCCGCGCCTGTATTCAGCGCCCCGCCCGCGTTGCTCCTTGATCAGGTGATCGGCCATATAGACGGTAATCCCCTCGCACCAGTTACCGGCATCGAAATCAACATAAACGCTGTTCCCCCACCAGTTGTGAAGAAGTTCATGAGGATAGGATGAATTAAGTATGAAGGGAAATCGGATAACCTTTTCGCCGAGGAGCGTAAAGGAAGGCATTCCATAGCCTGTCTCCCAGAAATTTTCCACAAGCGCGAATTTTGAAAAGGGGTAAGACCCGATCAATTCGCTATACATCTTCATGTATTGCACAGTCGTTTCAAGATACTTGCCGGCCAGGTTATCGTCAGAAGTCCTTAGAAAGGCCATCACATCGACATTACCCGCGGAGCGCGTATATTCAAAAAACTGTGCCGCGATCAGATAGATCTCCTCCATAGGCTTCGAACAATCCCAACCGGTAATTCTCCTTCCGTCCTTCATCTTGTGAAGGGTTCTTCTTCCCTGGCTTACAACATCCCACCCCTCAGGCACAGATGCCGTAAGTTCGAATGTTACAAGGGAATTGTCAAAGGAAGGCACCCACCAAGTGGAGCCGGAAAGGTAAACGCCTTCGCCCGAAATGATGCCCGGTGTTTGGCTGAACCCGCGCGCGTATTCAGTTCCCTCCTGTTTAATATTATAATTGATCCTGCCACTGAAGGTTAAATCCAGAACCAAATCTCCCTGAGATATATCATTAATTAGAATTCTGTACATTTTTTTTCTGATGCCCAACTTGTCGAAATCCTCTCTGTCCATACCAACATCATCGGTTTTCATCTGACTCTCGACAAGTTCTAACGTGACTCCCGGGGTCTTAGAGGCAACATCGAGATCTCCGACAAGCATAAAGGTCATAGAAGGAGACACCATCTCCTCTGGCAAAGTTATCCTGTCAGTAGCATCGACAAAATGTTTCTCCGGATCTATAGAAAGTGACAATTCATGGTGGATCACACTCTCTTGAGCCGAAATGTGTCCGGTGATTACCAGAAAAAGCCCAAGCAACAGAAATAAGTGTCTCTTAAACATAAATTCCTCCAGTCCCTGCATCATAAACGTCTATTAAATAATTGTTCATAAACGGATTATAACAATTATCACCTCCTTACTGAATTATTTTCTTACCCAATTAAGGAAAACTGCGACGGCACTGTAATCTTGACTTGAATTAACAATTCCTGTAAACTGCCCACCTAATAGAACATAATCGGATGTAATAATTAATAGGCCAGCCGAAAGGAGAAAATCATGAAAAGTAGAAATCTGCTGAGTCTGCTGGTGTTGATCGCTGTTTTAATCACAACTTCGATAGTTCAGGCGGCAGGGGAACAAAATGGATCCATTCTCACATCACTGCTGAACAAAATGCGTGAAACAGCAATAGACAAAGGGAAAATCAATGCCATCAGTAATAATGAAATCAAGAAACTCCTGGTAAACCGTTCAAATGTTGGCAAAACAGATCATTATTTTTCAGTAAGGCTCGATGTCAAAGGGATTACAGATCAAAAATCAACCGGGCGCTGCTGGCTATTTACGAGTTTAAATGTAATCAGGCAAAAAGCCAGAAAGAAATTCAACCTGGAGAGTTTTGAGTTTTCGGAGAACTACTCATTCTTCTGGGACCAACTTGAAAAGTCCAACCTCTTTCTCGAAGGGATCATTGAAACCCGGAATAGAGATTACAAGGACAGAAAAGTCGAATGGCTTTTCCGCAATCCGGTAAGTGACGGTGGAGTCTGGAACATGGCAGTCGCGGTAATAGAAAAATACGGTCTTGTTCCATTGAGTGCTATGCCCGAGACTTATCACAGCTCCAATACCAAGGATATGAGAAAGGTTCTCAGGATGAAACTTCGTGAGGACGGCATTCGTTTGCGCCAAATGCACGAACAGGGGAAAACGGCCGAAACCCTCCGGGAATCGAAAGAAGAAATGTTGATCGATATTTATAAATTACTGGTTTATCACCTTGGCGAACCCCCCGCGGAATTTACATGGCGCTATAAGGACAAAGACGATAAAATTAGTAAAGCAGAGAAATATACTCCCGTCGAGTTTTTCAAAGAAACAATTGATATTGATTTAAAAGACTACATCATGCTGATGAACGACCCGACAAGACCATATCATAAGCTCTATGAGATAGAATATGACCGGGACATGATCGAATCCTTTAACTGGATATATATAAATCTTCCTACAGAGGATCTTAAAGAGTTCGCGAAGGCATCCCTTTTAGACGGAGAGCCAATGTATTTCTCCTGCGATGTAGGCAAACAATTAAACCGTAAGGAGGGGCTTTTGAGTCTGGGCAACAATGATTACGAAGCCCTCTATGGAATTAAATTCGGCATGGACAAAAGGGAACGTATCCTCGCCTCCGCGAGCGGCTCCACACACGGGATGGCCCTTGTCGGTATGGAAAGAGCTAAAAATGGAAAACCAACAAAATGGCTTCTTGAAAACACTTGGGGCAAAGAAGAAGGACAAAAGGGTTTTACTACCATGACCGATCAGTGGTTTGACGAATATATGTTCAGGATTGTAATTCACAGAAAATATATTTCATCGGATGTACTTAAAATCCTCAAGGAAGAACCTATTGATCTTCATCCATGGGATCCGATGTTTCTGCCGGTCGAAGACAAGTAACCCGGGATATGTCCAAAAAAAAGTTGTTGAAAAATTCGAACTTTTCAATTATCCATTGACCGGGAACCACGAAGGTTTTGTTTTATTGAATCATCATGTGTACTGCCAATGAGAAGGAAGTGATAGATATGTCAGAACTAGTCGACAAATTTCTTGAATATGTCAAAATCAATACAATATCCAATGAAGATTCGAAAGAGAGCCCCAGCACAAAGTTCCAGTTTGTTCTTGCCGAGAAACTGGTAAATGAACTTCAAACCCTCGGGCTTGAAGATGTCGGCATCGACAAACATTGTTATGTAACGGCAACACTCCCGGGTAATATAGACAAGGAAATACCTGTCATCGGGTTTTTAGCCCACCTCGATACAAGCCCGGAAGTATCAGGCTCAGGAGTCACGCCCCAAATCATTGAAGACTACGATGGAAATGAAATTGTACTAAACGCAGAGGAAAATATCGTTCTTTCCCCTGAGGATTTTCCAGATCTAAAAAATTATATCGGGGAAACCCTAATTACCACCGACGGGACAACCCTTCTCGGCGCCGACGACAAGGCCGGAATCGCGGAAATAATGTCCGCCTTGGAACACCTCGTTAAAAACCCCGACATCAAACACGGTACTATCAAAATAGGATTTACACCCGATGAGGAAATAGGGGAGGGAACAGACCATTTCGATGTAAAAAAGTTCGGGGCGGATTTCGCGTATACTCTCGACGGAGGGAAACTCGGCGAGCTTGAATTCGAAAACTTCAATGCCGCTAAGGCTACAATAACCGTTAAGGGACGCAATATACATCCGGGGTACGCCAAAGACAAAATGATCAATTCCACAATTATCGCTATGGAATTTAACTCGATGCTCCCTGTGAACCAGACACCCTTCTACACGGAAAAAAGAGAGGGCTTCTTTCACCTCATAAAGATGAACGGCGAAGTGGAGGAAACCGAACTCATCTATATCGTCAGAGACCATGACATGGAAAAATTCAAGGCAAAAAACGAACTTGTAAAGAAGATTGGAGATTTCCTCAATCATAAATATGGCGAAGGAACGGTAAATGTAAATCTCGAAGAACAGTA
>JAGHBT010000061.1 GCA_021160845.1 bacterium
CTAATAAATCTGTACTTTTCGTCTTCCAGAAACAGATCACACCAATTCTTTTCGGATTCGATCATTTTATTAAATACCATAGAGTCAATAGCGGCGCTAAAACCATGAAGGTGGGCATATACGACCGTTAACCCATTGTCTAGTTTTAAATAAAGAGCCCTACCATAACCACCCGGTTGAACTCTAACTCTTTTAACATAACCATCGCTAATCGCGAAACAGGGTATCCCAACGCGTCCGAAGGAACGAATATCAATACCGGCGTGATAGTGCCCTTCCCTGTACTCACCAAAACTAGAGCTTATCTGTCTATTGCCCACCGTTGGCCACAGGTAAGGCTCTTCCGCCGTGGCTGATATTGACAAAAACAAAACAATGGCCAGTATGATAATTCTCGTTTTCACTCCAGGATCAAATTAACATCCCTTCTATTCCTATGTCAACAACTCTGAAAAAGTTTGCGCAACGAATCATTATATGCTAATTTACACAGGTAATGGCAATTGAGCCTCAAGCTAAAGTTTGTCGTCTCTAGTAAACTATGTAGTGTTACTACAAGCCAGTACGCAATATAAATTTAATTTAGAATGTTTTAATTATTTTTAAAAAAGGGAAAAATATATGCTTAGGCTTCTAAGAGAAAAAACCAAAGTTATCCTCTGGATAGTTATTGCCGCTTTTGTTGTTACTATTTTCGCAGCTTGGGGAATGAACCTTAGGATGGGAAATTCCAATCCTTCAACCCGGAAACCCAATATTGTTGGTTCAGTAAATGGTGTAGATATAAGCAGAACTATTTATTCCCAAAACTTGTCCACGTTATATAGCCAACTTGGAGAAAACAGGGGAAAGGATTACTCTCCAAGCACACCTGAAAAATACATGTTAGCAAAGCAGGCTTGGGAAATGACGATTCAGGACTTTTTGCTCCGCGAAGGTATCAAAAAATTAGACATTAAGGTAACCGACAAAGAACTTGTGAATTTCCTTCGTAACAATCCCCATCCCTCTCTTCAACAAATTTTTACAGATGAAGAAGGAAACTTCAACTATCAAGAATACTTGAAAGCCCTTTCTGATCCTTCAAGAGATTGGACCGACCTTGAAAGGTGGGGACGGGCTGCTCTTCCGAGATTCAAACTTGAATCACTGATTTCAGCAAAAGTAACTATTTCCGATAAAGAAATTCTTGAACAATACAAAAAAGAAACAGTTAAAGTTAAAGCAAAATACGTTTCAATCCCATTTGAAGAAATACCCTCTTATAAACCTACCGAAAAAGAATTGAGGGGAAAATATGAAGAACTCTCGGATGACTTTATTGAAATGGAAAAACGTGAAGTCAGCATTCTAGAAATAAAACAAGAACCTACCGATCGTGACTTCAAAGAGGTTAAAAATAGCCTGGCGGAAATAAAATCAGAGATTCTTAAAGGTACAGACTTTTCAGAAGCTGCTAAGGATTATTCTGAAGACACGGCAACAGCAAGTGATGGAGGCGATCTCGGCTTCTTTGGTAAAGGGCAAAAAGACCCTGAATTTGAAAAATCAGCTTTCTCTTTAAAAATAGGTGAAATCAGCGACCCGATTAAAACCAAATCTGGTTATCACTTGATAAAAATAGAAGGAAAGAAAACTGAAAATGGAAAAGAACAGGTTCATGCCAGACATATTCTTATGAAAGTAACCCCTGGTTACGAAACACAGGATTCTATTTCAACCCTTGTCCAGAATGTTATCAAGGAACTCAAATCCTCAAAGTTTGAGGCTGGCATAAATGCGATGGGACTCTCCACAAAAAAGATACCCCCATTCACAAAAAACGGTCTTATTGAAGGAATTGGTTATGTTCCGAACCTAACTGATTTTGCTTTTAATCACGATGTAGGAACTATCAGTTCAGCCATTAGGAGTGGAAATTCCTTTTATTTCATGAAAATCCTTAGGATAATACCAGAAGAAAAAATGCCCTTTGAAAAAGCGAAGAATCAACTCGTCGAAAAAATCAAAGTGGAACAAAGTGAAAATAATAGCTTCGAAAAAGCCCTCGAGTTGCGGAAGAAAATTCTTATGAGCAGCATGGAATTAGCAACAGCTGAGGAAAATAATCTTAACACAAAAGAAACGCCCCTCTTCAAAGAAAGCGATCCTCCTGCAGGTTTTACATCCAATTCAATATTCGTAAAGGCCTGTCATTTGTTGCCGTTAAATACCTTAAGCAAACCTGTAAAAGGTAATAAAGCCTATTATCTCATTATTGTTACAGAAAAAACACAGGCCGATATGTCCAAATTCTCAGAAAACAGGGAACGAATCACTAGTGAACTTTACACTCGCAAATCAAGGCAGGCTATTTCCGAGTGGTATGCCGAGCTCAGGGAAAATGCCAAGATAGTGGATCTAAGAACCGTGAGGCTCAATTAACGGAGTTTTTAAACACGGATTTTTAAGTTATTTTGCTTAACACAGATTATCCGCGTTTATCATCATCCTCAGTAATTTCTTTCGTGGATGATTCTATTTCATCATTGATATCCTTTGAAGCCTTTTTGAATTTCCTCAAAGATTTACCTATCGCTTCGGCAACATCCGGGAGCCTCTTCGGTCCGAAGAATATCAACACAAAAACCAACACTATTACCAACTCAGGCCATCCAACATTCCCTATAAAAAGAAACCTCGGTAATAGAGCCGCTAACATAATATTACAGAACATAATCTTACCTTCTATGAATATAACCTTAACAGAAAAGCGACTACAATAATGCCAAGTACACTTATGAGATTAACTTTTAACGAAAACCCAATAGTAAATGTAAACACAACCAAATCGCAGAAGATAGGCCCAACATGGAATTCGCTACCCGAAACAAAAAGCTGTTGAATTACACTACCATCTGGCAACAAAATCCCAATAACCTCTCCAACGACACTTCCCAAAACAACACCAAGAAAAAAAACGAGTGCCACCAATCCAATGCGTCTTTTAATAGCCACCTACACACCTCCTTCACATAAATCAATATTAGTATGTATCAATATGCTATCCATTTACGATCGAGTCGACAACTAAAATTCACCAGTTGCAATTGTCAGATCAACATTAGACAACACTACCACAGATTATCATTACATTAGTTTATTTACAGTTCATATTTCCTATTTTTAATTCATGCACATCATTGCCGATAATAAATGTAACATCAACC
>JAGHBT010000266.1 GCA_021160845.1 bacterium
ATTTTCAATTATCAGCGGTGAGAAAGCCGTGCTTTCGGAAATTATATTTGACGGGTTAACCAAAACTGATAGTTCTGTGGCAGCTATGGCCGCCGGCATACAGGTTCCGAAGGTATTCAGCGAGGAGATTGTCAAAAAAGCTGCTAAGAATCTCGCGGCGAGTGGCCTTTTTAAATCTGTTGGAAAAGAATGTGTCAACAGAAATGGAAAAGGAAAAGTTGCTCTTGTGTTTCCTGTCGAGGAAAAGAAGAATAATAATTATTTTCAGGGCGCGTTCGGGTTTTCCCGCAAGGATAATAATGAATATGAAATGAATGGACGAGTGGATATTCAGCTTGATAATATAGCTGGTACCGGCAGGAAAGCTGGTTTTTCCTGGTTTAACGATGGAAAGAAGTATTCAGAAACAAATATAAAATATCATGAACCCTTTTTGCTTTCAACGCCGGTTGCTATTTCTTTTTCCGTAAAACAGGTTGTGGAAGATTCTCTCTACAATATGCATACAGGGCTGCTTGAATTAAAATTGCCGTTTGGACTTTGGGGATTGAATACACTGATTGGATTTTCAGGTGATATAAATGTAATTCCCTCAGAGAGCGAGTTGCGCAGGAGTGTAAGACAGCGTTATAGATTGGGAATCGAAAAAGTTGCGGGTTCCGTTGTTAATTTCAACGGACGGATAGAAGGGGGGAGGAAAAAGAATTATAAAAGGGATGGAGAAATAGAAATAGATTGGCAGTATCTGTATTCTTTTAATTTTTTTCTGACGATAGCGACAGTTGAAAACCAGAGTGTTTTCTGTAAAATGGTATCTGAAGGGATATTTTCCGACGGTGATGTGCATATCGCAGAAATGTTTCCGATTGGGGGAGCGAAAACACTTAGAGGGTTTCGTGAAAACCAGTTCAGAGGTGAAAGGGTAAATTATTTTAATTTGGAATACCGGTTTGGAGGGGAAAGCCGAATATTTCTTTTTGACGATATAGGAACCTATTACAGGGAAGAGCAGAGATGGAATCTGAAAAACGGATTTGGATTCGGAATCAGAACTGTGACCGATCTTGGGACTGTCGAATTGAGTTTCGGTGCGGCCGGAAGGCTTTCCATGGATGAAGCAAGGATCCATATTTCACTAATTGAGACTTTTTAATTGTTTTATTACTGTGTAATGTTCGTAAGCGGGGGGATATCTATGTGGATAAAAAAGCAATTCAGGACTATTATCCGGGGCTTTTATATGTAATGAGGAGATGATATTCGCTCGGTATTCACTCATGGCGATTGAGCGTTGGAACGCTACAATCGCCATGAACATCTAGTATTACTTTAAAAGGCCTGATGATTTGGCGCTCCTGATAGTGGTGACAATACCTATTAAGGTGAACAAGAGATAAAACCAAATATCTTCAGGTTCTAAAAACGCATAGACTATAAAGTATAAAGTTATAGCTGCCATTATAAATGTTGTGGCCGGGTGCTTCATAAGCTTCTTTGCCACAGGCAAGAAGAGGAACATCAATACTATTGGAATATATATTGCCAATCTATTGCTCCTTTCGATTAGTTTCCTTGAATCAGTAAGGTAACTTAAAACCCGAGAAAAACACTAAAGACTCTTTTCTTAAGAGGCAAGGATTTTTTCAGCCCAGATCGAGAAAATTTATTTCGATCTGGAAAGTATTCTACATAACGACTTTACATTTTAGCACTTTCCCGTGTAGTTGCAGTAGACAACATAAGCGCATATAGCGTAAAGTAATATATTGCCCGCGGAAGCGAAATAGCAACCAACAAGAGCAACTATATAGGTGAAGTAGCTCATCTTGAGTAGTTCTCTGCCGTTATCTTGACCCTGATGCGCGCGAATTTTGTCCCAGTTATTAATAAATTCATTTGTTTGACAGCCTTCGCAATCTTCTTTCATTCGTTTCTGAACCATATTTTTCAATTCGGGGTATTTTATTAACAGGGAGTTACCGAGTTCCTTGATGTGAGTTAGAAGCTTTTCCGACTCAACCCTGGACATACCAAGTGTAGCAGCGGCTATTTGTTCGTCTTTGACAGCGGATTCTAATTCTTCCTGTGTGATTTCGCGATCAATAGCAATTTGTATCAGTTCATTGCCGATAGCCTCAAGCTCTTTTACTTGAGGGTCATTTAATAGCTCCTCATTCAAATTTTCTGTTTCATCGCTAATTGAGCCTTCAGATTTTGAGTTGGGCTGATTGATACCATCTTCAGAACATGAATACCAGACTAGTGATAACACCGAAACAATGACGATCATTGAAATACTTCGTTTAAACATTGGGCTTCTCCTTTTTAGTAATCGGACCTAATAATTCCATTAAAACTTGGAAGTATTATTGGAAAACGCTGGAATTTATGATTATCGAACGCTAATCCGACAAATGGAAATACTGTTATCTCCACAGTGCAATAATGGCAAACACCACCCTCCTTGGTTTTATCCATATACTATTGTCATTAATAATGGAGAAGGGCCCTTTCTCCGCCGCTTGTATTATATTGTATTGCATTTCAAATGCCGGAAGTAGTTACAGCGAGCAGGAATTTAGTATTGTATAGGAA
>JAGHBT010000225.1 GCA_021160845.1 bacterium
TCAGGAGAATAAGTTGTTAGAAACATATCGTTCGGATTGTTCAGCACAGCGGCCTGGGCAACCCAACTAGGAGATCCCGATGTAGGCCAGGGATCATAGATATAGAACAAATCATCTGTGTCATCTTCTAACGTATCATTATCATCATAACCTGCGATAATTTTGCAGTGACCAGAATCATAATAAAGCTCTCCCGGAACAGTCATGTCCATAGGCCAACCAGCTATATCAATCCATAAGAAAATCTGATTATGATCGATATAGAATTCTACCATCGAGCACGATATGGCCGGATTTGCCGTACCTTGAGGACCAAACTGATAGGGTACCATACCAACACTATAAGTAAATCCAGTCTGTATCTCAGGGGCCTTTGAAGCAACACCAGCATACATTCCAACCCCATGTGTTTCAAGAATGCCATTCCCCAAAATCTCTCCCTGTGAACTCTTACCATTATCATAGATATAGTCCTGCTGAATAAAATTACCACCGCGTCCTGAGAAGATAGCGTACATAGCTATTGACGCCGGCGCGCAGTACATGTCACAATGGCTACAGCCCGGTGAATGTACGGGATGTATAACGCCCGCCCCACAAACATTACACCACATATTTGTATCCTTGTGCTGCCAGACCTGAGTAACCGCAAGTGTTTTAATTGTTGCCTGGGCTGAAACAATCGTTGCCATTAGAATAACTACGGCTACTACTGTTATTAACATTTTTTTCATACTCTTTTCACCTCCTTGAAGAATTTTGTTCCAGTTCCTTTTCGATTTCCCTTGTTGTTTTCTCTATAGGTGCAAGCTCTTATTGTATACTATATTGCAGTTTCTTTCAAGTAATATTCCCAGTGTAACCGTATTAATTTTCCTCTATAGCGATTAGAACAAACAATACCGCAAACAATAAATGGTATAGCTAATAATTTAAGGAATGGGAAAATATCAAAATCGTCAATTTCCACCAGTAACATACTTTCGGTCGAGCAAAGCCTGCGAGCTGTTACAACAGAAACTTAGGCATTCCGACAAAAAGAAATAAAGAGAACACTGAAACTCTACTCGCCAACTAAAATCTAACCCCTCCAAGTATGGAGAAAGAATGGTTTATAACATTTCCATTAGTATTGAAAACAGGCGTCAACCCAAGATTATTAATATTCTCTTCCATATTCAAAACCGGCGTTAACCCAAAGCTATACCTTGCTTCAAGTGTAAATACAGCCCCACTCCCTTCGAAATCAAACCCACCGCCTAAAACCAACCCTATTTCAGTTGATTTAAATATATCATCAGATAAACTCGCGCTCATTGATTTTTCACCGATCTTTATACTAGCTTTCGTGTTCAAAAGGTAACACATGTAAGGACCAGCAAATATGGTTGGCCTAAACGCGTCACCAGTCTCCATATCAAATTTCGCAAGAACAGAAATGTCTATGTAGTTCAATGACCATGAATTTTCATAATCATGTCCAACATATACATATTTCCACCCCTTCATCGAATAAAAAATCTCCGGTTGAATCGTAAAACAATTACCAACCGGAAAAGCAAAATAGGTGCCCAATTTAGCGCCGGCCTTCCAACTGTAATTTTCCGCATTCTCCAAACCGTCGCCACCCCAATTGGCAAAAGTAATTCCACCCTTGAAACCAATACCGGCATACACATCGGAAGAAGAAACTATAGCGAGCAAGATACAAATAATTATCAATCCCTTTTTCAAAATTCACCTCCTGATAATCATAGATTAGCCATCAACTTTTATCAAAGGTTAAAAAAAGTAATACATGCTTCGATTTTCAAATCCAATTATAAGCCCCATGTCTTAGAACTTGCGGCGGTGAAATTCTAAAATCGACCAAGGTTGAAGGTAAATCATGGTTTCTTCCCTTTCTGGAAATGTAAACACTCAATCCCGGAAAGGTTGAAATTATCTCTGATATCCTTGTAAGAGGAAAATTTCCACTTCTATTAACACTGGTGGATATGATAGGACCCCCAATATTATCTATGATATCGCGCAGTTCTCTCTTTGCAGGAATTCTAATAGCTATAGCACCCCTATGTTTTAAACCGAAATCGACAGACTTCGCGGCCATCAGTATTGCGGTGAGCGGCGCCGGCCATATCGAGTTCAGAATTTCGCGAGAGTCTTTTTCCCATGATAAAACCCAACCAGCCACCATCTCGATATCTGAAAAAAGAAGGACAAACCCGATCTTCTTCCTATTTCCTTTAAGAAATCGGATCTTCTCCACAGCTGCTTGATCCGTGGCCAGGCAATGAAAACCATATATAGTATCGGTCGGGAAAACCGCAATACCCCCTGCGGAAAGAAGGTCGCATATCCGATTAATCCCGACTCTGTCAAAGTATCCCCTCAGACCTTTTTCCATTCTCCCCGCATCTTTCTTATTCTGTTCATTAAGTTATCATCTCCTATAGCAATAATCTGAGCTGCCAAAATCGCGGCGTTTTTTGCTCCAGCTTTACCTATGGCCACCGTTGCGACCGGAATACCGGGAGGCATCTGCACCATCGAAAGAAGTGCGTCCATACCATCGGGTAAACCACTCGGTATTGGAACACCAATGACAGGCCACTCGGTAACAGAGGCTACAAATCCGGGCAGAGCAGCCGCCATGCCTGCTCCGGCAATGAACACCCTCGCTCCACGCTCAATAGCATCTATAATATATTCGCTGGTTTTTTCAGGATTCCTGTGCGCGGATGAAACAACCAGTTCCGATTCAAGCCCCAGCTTGTCAAGTTGTTCCAGACACAGTTCCATCACTTTTCTGTCAGATTCACTCCCCATTATAACGGCAACCTTAATATTTTTAGTCATTTACGGCTCCTTTCAATACCAGAAACAATTTAATATCCCACATTTTCTTTGAACTCCACCACATATTGTTTTTCCAACACTCCGGTAACACACCACATTTCCGCGGAAGATCACACCCCCTTTTCAGCAATATCTCTTCGCGAAAAAGAGTCAGTAAAACTTATCATATCCACTCCTTTATAGGCTTTCTTTAATGATTCCTGAAGAGTTGGGGCAACTGCAGTTACACCCAACACCCTGCCGCCGGAAGTTATAATCTTATCATTTTCCATCGCCGTTCCCGCGTGAAAAACGATACAACCCGCTTCAACAGCTCTATCAATCCCCTTGATTTCATACCCTTTGTTATATGACGCAGGATATCCCCCCGAAGCGAGAACAACGCACACAGCCGTGCCGGAACTATTTTGAAAATTAACAGAACTCAAATTTCCATTTGTTGCTTCAAACAAAACCTCAAAAAGATCACCCTTAAAAAGTGGCAAAACAACCTGGGTCTCGGGGTCACCAAACCTGCAGTTATACTCAAGAACCTTCGGCCCATCCACGGTGTTGATAATACCAAAATAGATTAACCCTGCTCCCTTGATCCCTTCCCTTTTTATTCCGTTAAATGTAGGCTCAATTATTTCTTTTATTACCCGTTCTTGAAGCATTTCAGTGTAAATTGGCACAGGAGCATATGCTCCCATTCCACCCGTGTTTGGCCCTTTGTCTCCATCATAGGCTCTTTTATGGTCCTGTGATGGTAAAAAGAGACGGTAATCCTTTCCGTCAAATACAGCCATGATAGAGATTTCCTGACCTTCAAGAAATTCTTCTATTACTATTCTGTTCCCTGCTTCACCAAAATCTTTCTTCCCCATTATTTTGTTAACGGCAACGCGCGCTTGTTCGCCATCATGACATATAATAACTCCTTTGCCTGCAGCAAGGCCGTCCGCTTTTATCACATACGGGGGACTGTTATTTTCCAGAAAATCCATAGCCATGGACGAATCATAAAAAACGGAAAAATCACCTGTTGGTATTCCATATTTTTTCATAAACCCTTTCGCCCAAACCTTACTCCCCTCCAGACGGGCGCCCAATTCCGAAAAACCGAATAATCTTTGCCCTTCGGCTATAAATCTGTCGGCAATACCATCAACAAGCGGAACCTCAGGACCAACAATTGTCAAATCTATCTTTTTCTCTTTGGCAAATTCCAGAAGGCCATCTATGTCATTAGCTTTAATGGGGACAGATTCAGCATCTTGTTCCAGTCCAGCGTTACCCGGCGCGGCATATATCTTATCAACTTTAGGAGATTGTGAAATTTTCCATACAAGAGTATGTTCCCTTCCCCCCGAACCTACTACTAACACCTTCATTAAAACTCCCTTCATTTCACACCGAGCAACCATTGTTCTAAAACGCGAACAAAAATAAACCATTCATGCTGTACAATATCTAACACAAATTTCACTCTATTTGAAGACGAATTATCGAGAGCCTCAAGGCAGAAACAAAATTATTAAATGGGAGTTACTGTGTTCTAACAACCGGATATGGGTAAAAAATGAAACAGATAGTCAAATACCTGGGCTAATCAGGGTAAATATGAGTACCAGCATTCCCTTCGCTGGCTTCAAGCAGATCCGAAGCATGGGAAATAATAGCTTCCTTACCGCCTGATTCCAAAAAATCTATGGCAGCTCTCACCTTTGGTCCCATACTTCCCGCTGGAAATTCATACGCCTCGTAAAACTTTCTTATCTCTGAAAGGGTAATTTCCCCAATTGGTTTTTGGTCGGGCTTTCCATAGTTTATACATACCTGATCAACATTCGTAAGTATAATAAGCCTGTCCGCTTTTACACCCTCGGATAAAACAGAAGCAGCTCTGTCCTTATCAATCACAGCTTCCACGCCCTCGAGACTGTTTCCCCTTCTAACTACCGGAATTCCACCACCCCCAACAGCAATTACCACTACATCAAGATTGAGAAGTTTCGAAATAACCGACGCTTCGATGATCTCAAGAGGTGTGGGGCTCGGCACAACACGCCTGAATCCCCTGCCTTCGACATCCTCTTTCATTATCCAGTTTTTTTCTTTCTCTATAACCTCTTTTTCTTCACTTGAATAAAAAGGGCCTATAGGCTTGGTTGGCTTTTCAAATGCGTCATCATCCCCATCTACCCTAACCTGGGAAATAAGAGATACAACTTCCTTTATAACCCCTTGGTTTTTAAGTTCGCTTCCAAGAATCTGCTGAATCATATACCCTATCCCACCTTGTGAATCTGCGCCGCACACATCTATAGGCATCGGTGGAATATGGTCTTTGACAGCCTCACCCCGTTCAATAATATTTCCAACAATGGGTCCGTTACCATGAGTAAGAATAACCTTCCTTCCAGATTTGATAAGGGAACAAACCTGCCTCATCGATTTTCTGGTAACCTCTCTCTGCTGCTCTATTGTACCCTCTCCATCGGCGGGCAGGATAGCATTTCCACCAAGGGCTATAACATCAATGCCAGTCTTCAAAACAACCTCCAGAAATAAAGCTCCCTGGCAAAAGGAATTAACTCTCGCCAGGGAATCAAACTTACTTTTTTAATAATACTACAGAACCTCTTTTATAAGTTCCAGAGCTCTCTTAAGGTTCTTCTGAGAATTAGCGTATGAAAACCTCAGATAATCCTCGCCATAACTCCCAAAACTCGTACCGCTTAGTCCCGCTACTCCGGCTTTATCAAGCAGATATTCTTCGAGTTCTTTTGATTTTTTCCCGGTGCCGGTTATATTCGGGAAAACATAAAAAGCTCCTTTGGGTTTTAGACATTTAAATCCCGGAAGTTCGTTGAGCCCTTCAACAAACATATCTCTTCTCTCCTTAAATTCAGCCATCATCTTAAGCGATTCATCCTGGGGCCCAGTAATAGCCTCAATGCCCGCCCTTTGAATGAAACTGGCTGTACAGGAATTACTGTTCGTTTGAATTTTGGCAATCTGCTCAGCGAGTTTTTCCGGCATGGAAGCATACCCCAATCTCCAACCCGTCATCGCGTAGGTTTTTGAATGACCTTCCAGAAGAATAGTTCTATCCATAGCTTCAGGATAATCATATATACTAACATGTTTTCCATCATAAACCATCTTACTGTAAACTTCGTCGCTCAGTATCCACGCGTCGTACTCAACGGCCAGCTCAGCGATACCTTTCATATCCTCCGGTGTTAGACTTCCGCCTGTCGGGTTGTGGGGAGAATTCAGAATAATCATTTTTGTTTTTTCATTAACAAGCGCTTTCATCTCCTCAAGATCAAAGGAAAATTCTTTTTCCTCTCTGAGTGGAATGGGTATCGGTTTACCGCCTACAAAGTTTATTACCGACTCATATATGGGAAATCCTGGGTTTGGGTAGATAACTTCATCACCAGGATCAACAAGAGCCAGAATCGAAAAGAAAAGGATCGGTTTTGCCCCGGGGGTTACAACAATATTTTCCGGGCCGATATCAACTCCACGGTCTTCACTGATAAAATTAGCAAAAACCTTTCTGGTTTCGAGCATTCCGGCTGATGGCCCATAATGGGTAAACCCATCATTTAAAGCATTAATCGCAGCATCAATTATATTCCTGGGGGTATCAAAGTCAGGTTCCCCAATTTCCAGATGAATAATTTCACGCCCTTCGGCTTGCATTTTATTCGCTTTAGATAATACTTCAAAAGCGGTTTCAGTACCAAGCCTAGACATTCTTTCTGCTAACATAAATACTCCAATCACTAAAAAATTACTTATCAACAAGTTAGCCGTTATAAGGAACAATTGAGCGGAGAGGCAACACACTCTACTCCAACAACTATGCCACACCGCCAAGGCACCGGCGTTACACTCAGTATATTACCGGTTAGAAAGCTTTGTGTCAACATTTGTAATCACAAAAAACTTGCGTCGTTAATCCGTAAATAGGCGTATAAAAAATCGTTGGGAGGTAAATAGATGTGCATATAACACTTCCTACTACCCATTGGAAGTGTATCTTAATAATCCTCAATGGTAAACCATCTTACTGCAGGATAACTTTGTCGTTATCTCTTTTTCATAATCTGAGCGATTTCTCTTCTAACTTCCTCCCTAATCTGCCCACCCTTACCTCTCCTGTTTGCTAGCTGCTGAAGTGTCATCTTATCAATATATTTTACATGAATAAACTTGCGTAGAGAACCTATAGAAATCCTTGCCGGATTCATCAAGAGTATTAAAGGAACATTTTTATTCGCGAACCCGGTATATAGATCTCTTCTGCCGGCTATAAGAGAAAGCACGCTTGTAGCTTTGCATCTTAAAGCAATAAGCGATACAATTCCCGGCTTCCCAGCAATTTTAGGATTATTCAGCAGGCTGGTCAGAAAGGTGGTATTATCAATATATGATAGAATAAGGGATTTATATCCCACTGAAGATTCTTCTATCGGTTTTGACCAATCATATTCAATAGGTACGCCGTAATCTCCGACAAACATGTCGGTTCGAACAGATTCAAGGTTCACTCTCAGAAGCTCGTCTTCAACTCTAAATCCTGGAATATCGAGCAACTCCTTATCAATCTTGCCCGATGACATCAATAATTCCATCTTCCCTTTACCCGCTGAGTGAACAAAGTGATACAAACAACTTAGAAGATCTACTTTTGAACTTGAACGACTCAGAATCGGATGCTGAAAAATCGCTTTAAGAACAGATGTTCCAATCCTAATTTGAGGATATGAATGTGCTTTTGCGGTCTGAAATTCAAATATGTCCGCCAGCAATTTCCCGGCCTCGGACCCTTTTAAAGAATCAATAATACCTTCCCACTGATTCTCCAACCTGTTTCTAATAAGAAGAGTTGAACCCTCGGAGAGACTTCTCGGAATTTCGAGTGTCCTTTTTATCCACTTAATATTCTCACTCTCATTTATTAACTCCGTAAGCAAACGGCTATGTACTTCAGGGTTCATTGAGGATACAATTTGACTAATTCTCAAACGCCTTGCCTCAAGTTCCGCCATAATTCTCTTACGTATCGCTTCATCCCATCGCTCATCAGGATCTGCCAATGCCTTCCTTACCTTTATTTCCCATGCTAACCATGGTTTTTCCGCGTCTGAATAACCTGGCAATGGGTACGAGCCGGAAAGAAATAATACCTGTTTCCCAAACCATATTTCCTTTTCCGTCAGATCCTTTCCGCTCATTTTCTTATCTTCAATTCGCTTCATAATATGTTTTAAACTAATAAAATCAGCATACTCCTCGACAATGGTATCCATGGACGCAACAGCGATTAATAGAGTATAGAGCAGCTGAATACAGCCAGGTTCACCACCGGCAGCGAGTGAGGCAATATAGATAATGTCACGCGAAGGATTTTCGGAAATTGACAGAAAATCGACGATCCCTTCAAACCTTTTGTAAAGACCATGTATCAAGGTTATTTCGTTGAGCCTGTTTTTGTCTATTTGTTCAATATTTACCTTGGTCAGTTCATCAAGACACCCGGCAAATGGCATTTCCGGGGGAAAGGAAATTACCCTGCATCCTTCATTTTTATACTCGTACGATATACCTAGCTTTGCTCCCATGCTAATCCATTATATGCATGAAAAGTTCCAATTGCTCAGCAAAACACTACAATTTCATAATCACTTGGATAATTATGTCCATTTGGCCTGAAGAATCTGTTGAAAACAGCATATGAAATAATATTCTTTTACAAGAAATTTCAAAGCCTAATGTACTGCGAAATCCGCTTCCTGATAGATATTTCCATGCAAAACCACCCTCTACTGAGGGCTGATAGTAATAATAAAATGGGGTTCCTTCCAAAGCCTTATAAAACGCGAGCGAAAAATCCCCCTTGAAATGTCCATTCGGAAAAAGAAATTTCAGAGAGGGAGCAATCAGATAACCAAAATAATCTTCACTCCATGGCACTCTTATTGAATTACGAAAGGAAAAATACTCGCCGCCTTTACAGGTAAATAGAAATTTAAGCGCATTTGAACCCGAAATATATTCGATTCCACGCGGGACAAGAATTTCTCTTTTATACTCACCATATTTCCATTCGAGACACAGTTTCTTTCTCTTTAGTTTCTTAATAAGCTGAAGACTCAAAGACAATTTTTCCGATAAAGAATATGAACGCCTGTTTACCCATCGCTCAATTGAGCATCGAAGATATAAACGCCGTGCCAACCCTCTCTCGACAACCGCCGACATTCCACCCTGTTCTCCATTTACTTTCCTGCCGTCTGACGGAATCTTACCCATAGAATTAGAAAAAGAATGATCAACCTTATATACAAGAAAACCTGTCTTCATTTTTGCGTTTTTTATCTTCCCGCCACACGAAAAGGCTCTTCCTCCACTTGGAGATAACGCCAGTTCAAAAGCAAGATTAAGATTCTCCTTTTCGCATCTGGCATCTAATCCGGTATGACGTGCCGAAACCGCGCTTCCCTCCTCAACGACCGACACCCCAAATCTTGATTCCCCAATTCTTACTTCCATCCTCCCTCCCCGGAAGGGATCGCCGCCAAAATTAAACCTCGCATCGTCATGCTCTCTGATCACCCCATTGTAAATGAGCGCCCTTAAAAACCCCTTTTTATAATCAGCAGCCACCCCCCTGATTACCCTTCCATAAAAATAAGTCCCCATACTGACCCATTTATACTTATTTAATGGATACCCGTACGAAAAGGGGTAATAAAAGGAATGCCCACTCGCCACAAGTCCCATAGCAAAATCAGGAAGAAAATCCCCGGTGTGAACACGTAACTGCTTATTTAATAAGTTAAATAGCGAGTACGCGGTTACCTCGGTAATGTCGCAACTACTTCTAATCTTTACTCTGAAACTTGACAAGCCGTTCTCAATACGAATGTACCCATCATCTCTACAGTAAGGGAGGACTGTTAAACATCTCCTTGTATATCGCAAGGAAAGATCGTAATTCCTCGCGAAAGGTAATATTAAGAATCTCTTGTAGTTGTATATCCTTTTTCTGTCATCAGGTGACAATAACAATATCCATTCACTGCTACCCCCTGACTTTTTTACCGCAGCAATCACCCTCTCGGCAAGAGTACCGGGAAATCCGGGTATATCGAGGAGATATTCTATTTCGGCCTCGTTCGGATCAATCGGATTGTCTTCAAAATATCTGATAATTCTGTATTCTCCCTCGGAAAACCCACCCGTTAAATCGGATATATATTCATCAGGCTCTTCAGCAAATAGATTCACATTGCCGAGAATTAGAAAAAAATTTATCCAGGTTAATATCCGGGTAATAAAATTCATCGTATCCACAACACACCAATCCCGGCGGAAAGCGTACTTCCGAGTACCGGATGATGATTCCAGGAAAAACCAAAATACCAATTGTTTCTTTGATAAACCAACCCGGATGATATTTCATTCGTGTTAAACCCATAACCGGACAAGAGGCAAAAATCACTACTCAAATTAGCCTCTGCCCCCATTAGAAACTCATTTTCATTCCTTCGCAACACAGAGTAATTAACAAGCAGTGACAGAGGAAAATCGTTAATCGAAAACATAAATTTTGCCACCTCGTCAGCTGAAAAATCGGGGTCGTATATAATTCCTTCAAACCCGGATGTAAATATCTTTTTCCAATCGAAACTTATTGAAGTTTTTACCGTTCCGTCTGTTTCATACTCAAAACCTGTCACTTTCCTACCACCAAATGCCGGTGATATCCCTAGCGAAAGCCCGCTTCGGGCAATTTCTCTAATCCACTGAATTTTAACGCGATCTTCTCTATATAGATCATAATGAAGGAGAGACCATGACACCCATAGATTATTATTGCTATTACGAAATCCTATTTTTAGAAAGGAATCGGTGATGCCGTTTATAGAATACGGGTTGGAAACAGAGGAAATCAGCCCGAAATAATTTCCATTCGCTCTGATCCAATTCAGATTTGGAACAATATCAGGGTGTACTGCCCCATTTCTTGCCTTTATCCATACCGGTATCCCTGCAATCACCGCCGGGGATATACCAATTATAAAAACAAATAACAGAACAAATAATATTACCCGCCGGCCTTCACGGCCAAACACCTTTTTTCTCTTCTGCATACACTGCCACCCAACCCGTAGTACTCCACAACACAGATATAAAGACCGGTTACTACCATCCCCCCATTTGAATCAAGCCCATCCCATAGGGTTGAAAAATAGTTCGCCCCATTCTTCTCCCCCGCGAGATTAACAATCTCCATTCCCTCCATATTAAATATTCTCACAAGAAACCCGGTATCTCGGGTTTGTGCCCTTCCGGAGATTACAACTCCTTTGTCCCTTGCCGGAGAAAAGGGGTTCGGCGAGATTGTAAATTTATCGTTTATTCCGAGAGCCCCGTGGAAGACCGAATTTGCCACTCCTGGAGTTGAACCGGCTGCGATAGAACAAGTGTGCCATAGTCCTCCCTCTATCGAACTGCATACAAAAGGAGAAAATCTCTCGATCGATATTCCTCTTTCTCCCTCTAGCATATCGTGGTATTCGATCTTCTCTACAACCCTCCCAAGCCTTCCCCTAAGAAGAATCTCCTCACAAGAAAAATCGGTACTATAATCATTAAGCCCCGGCCAACCCCCTTCAACTCCATGAATCAAAACATCTCCATCAGAAACAATCCCTTTCATATCTCCAGGGAATTGAGCGAGAATCAAATACCCCCCAGGCGATATCACAAGATCATCACTGGTGATCAACCTAACTTTACGATTCGCGTCACTTAAAAAATAACCCTGTAAATTAAGTTTATTATCACCGGAATTATACAATTCGATCCATTCAGAACGGCCTGTAACCGGCCTGTACATAATTTCGTTTATTACAATATCAGTTGGGGAAAACAGAAAGGAAACAAAAGCTGTATCATTATTGCTGTTCCCGTCTATTTCTTCATCAAGAAATGCAAAGACCGACGCGCTGTCGAAAAACCCTGAAGCTGGAAAATTGCATTCAATATCAATACTTTCTCCAGATTTTAATAGGTCGACATCACTGACTACAGTAAGTATTTCCCCTATACCATCCAAGGTATCAATTACGACTATATGAACAAGACCGGAGAAATCATCAAGTCCACTATTGATTACTTCCAGTTTCAGATTAATCTGACCATTTGCGCAGGGCAAAAGGTCATCGTTTATTATTGAAAGGGCAAGATCATTATCAAAGAAATTTTTTCTCATGGGCGTAGGGAAAACGGAAACAAAATCAAGATTATTATTTCCACTATCTTTTCCATCCGGTTTTCTCGCTATACTAAAGCCTTCCATCACATCGATCGTAGGTTCTGATTCATAGAGATCACTGAAACCTAGGGCTCCATAACCCACAAGGTCAACAACTGAACTATTATAGGTTAAACGCACGGCATCAGGACCATTCTGCAACACGCACTGCGCTATACAGTTCGGAGAGGGAATACAATCGACCCCACCGACAATAAGCATTCCGCCAAAAGCAAGATAGATATTATTTGTAAATTCATAATATGTCTCTGGTTTGCCTGTCCTTCCGTCAAGAAATTCAATACGGAAACCGGATAAATTAATCGTTTCTTTTCCTGTATTCAGTAATTCAACAAACTCATGCCCGGTGTCACTCCCAGGATGATCATAATATATTTCATTGATTACGATCTGAGCGGAGCTTCGTGACGGGACAAAACATACCACGCCTGCTAAAAATGTTAACATCAACAATTTTACAAAAGACATGAATAAAGAAATTATATTTCTATGTGGAAGGAACTTCTTTCTGAAATCGCCTTTCAACATCATCATCACATCCACCTCCCCGGCTTAGAGTTGTGTAGACTACACCAAACCAAAACCCATTGCAAGAACTTTTTTAAAATTTTTTATGGAGTTTAAAGATGATCCCCTATTAACGGACGCCGTTCCTATACAAGTCCCCATATCTTTCTTAAAATCCACTCTGTGGTAAGAAAAAGGATAATTACAAAAAAGAATACTATATTTGAGCGAAAAGAAGTTGTACGAGTCATGTGGACTTCATTAACATGCGGGTTTAATCGATTAATAATCCCTTCTGCTTCATTTGGTACAAAGAACTGCCCCCCGGACTTTTTAGATAATCGCTTAAGGAAATCGCCATCCATAGATCTATGAATATATTCAACCGAGAGAGAATCAACGCTGAATTCAGTTTCTCCCTCAAACCCCTTGCCGGAATCCAGAATCTCCCTTGCCGCAACCCTGTAACGACCAGGACCGAGAGAGGGAAGCTTAACCCTAAAAACGCCCCTTTCCGGAATTTTCGGATCAAAGATAAAGGTCCGAATAAGCTCGTTCCCTTCCTTTTCCATTTTATAGAGCCTTCCCTTTATGGCCTTAGGTAACCTCCTTTTTCCCAAATGCACTGATATCTGAGGCTCTTCCCCAGCATTGTACCTGTTCCTGGATGACACAACTTCGAGTGGTTGTCTGTCAGCACCGGAAGCAAAATATTGAATCAATGACGAGAAAAATGTATTGTAAATTTTCTCTCCCTCTATGCCCGCAAGTCTCCATCTCCAGAGTGGCATCCCAAGCACTACACCCGACACCCCTTCTCCGCTGCGTTCAATAGCGACCAGGGGTTTTAAGTCACCTTTGTTTTCATCTAAATAAAGGGGTACGGTAGTCCCCATAGAAGGATTAAATCCTTCAAGATATACCGGCAGAGGAGGTAATTCATAAATCCCCCCGCATTCAGATAGCATTACGGAAACCGTGTTGTTACCCTCAGGGGAAAGTCTTAAATAGTACTCCCCCACGGACGCCCTAACCAAAGACAGCTTCTTTACCGGAATAATATCCTCGAGGAGCTTGAAAGATGAATCGTATATTAATGGGCTACTTTCATCGGCAAGAAAAACAACTCCTCCACCTCCATGCACATAATCGATTAAAATATCCGCATTCTCGGCTATAGAGAAAGTCCTTTCGGCATCAGAAATAATAACCAGGTCATACCGTTTTAACCCATCGCTTCCTGATGGAAATTGCCACTTCAGATATTTTGGAATCTTTATATAACCCTGCCCCGGATTCCATGTAACAAAATCAAAATCAAACCTCTTCATTTCACCCGCGAGGTCACGCAAAAACTTCATATTCCAATCTGCATGCTCGTCTATATACAGAATATGCCTCACCTCTTCAAGTATCCCGAGGTTAAATCCCTCCGATCTTCTACCCGATAACTTCATTTCTTCACATTCCAGTATAATTTTCATCCTGTGATCACTTGCTTTACCGGCAAGATAATCAAAAACGGCTCTATATTCACCTTCGCCATTTTCCGCTACGACCAATACACTATCTATTAACTCATCATCTTCAAACAACCTTGCTTTTATGTGAACATTTTTTCTGAGTCCTTTAGCGGCTACGATAGTTTCAATCTTTGTTTTCATCCCGGAATAAACCCTTCTCTCATAGATGATGTCTTCAATCGATAGATATCCACCCTTCAAAGTATTCCCAAATCCAATTGAATATACCGGAAGATTTATCCCTTCAATTAATGTTCTGTTGTTTGTCTGGATTCCGTCTGTAAGAAGTATTATTCCCGCCGGCTTAGAATACCTGTATCGATTGGCAACTGCTTCTATACTGCCTGTTATGTCAGTTCCCTCACCCTCTGCTTCAGGGATGCTATCGGCTTGCACCGGGTTTTTCCAGAGATTTTTTGAAAAAGGAATAATTTCTATATCAGCAGAATGTTTATCCCCGATATTTATAAGTAACCCGTCGATAACAGAACGAGCAAATGCAATACGGCTTTCTCCTGAACAATCTTTTATGCTCATACTTTTTGAGACATCCACAAGTATTGGAATTATTGGGGTTTTTTTCTCAGTGGCCAAATAGGTCAAAAGAGGATTTACAAAAAACAGAACAAGCGACAGAAAAGCCAGAGACCTCAGCCCCGCAAGAACAAACCTCTTTGGACCGGAGATAGATGGAAAACATTTTCTATATATAAAAAGAGAAAAGAGTATAAGTACTGTGGCAGCGGCAAACCCCCATAGACCAATTTCAAGTAGTATATTTCCAACAGCTTCAAACACAGCTTCTCCTCTATCTGCAAACACCAGGAAAGTCTAATGTAAAAAGCAATAACATTCAAGCCGGCAGAAACAATATAATTCAACACTGGTATTGGAAAACGCCTGGGCATGATGATTGTAGCAAACTATTTTTCTTCGCCGATCAATCCAAACAGCGGCTTTAATCCGTCAAACCCGGATGCATGCGGAAACCCGGCAGGTTACCCCGCAAAGGTTCAGAATCATGCAAAAAGAAAACGCCTTTCTCAAGAAGTTTCCCTTTTGCATTGTTTTTCTTTTAAATGATTTTTGTGCTCCCTGTTGTTTCTTTTTCTTTCTCAGGGATATTGCCAAAACTGGCGACTGCTTCTTCTACATTATCGTAGCTTTCAAGTATCGTTTGAAATTCAAGAAGCTCAAACACTTCATACACATCACCTACCATAGACGCAAGTTTAAGGTCTCCGCCATTCTCCCGGATTTTCTTAATCTCGCTAATAAAAATTCCCCACCCAGCAGAACTGACATAATCTACATCAGCTAAATCAATAATAATATCAAACCTCTGTTCTCGAAGAAGTTGTTTAATACCCTTCTCCAATTCACTGGAGGTAGTTGTATCAATAAACCCACTCACATGTACAATAGAAATAGCTGAATTCCCTTCAGGTTTACTAAAAGAAATGCTAATATCATTCATGCTATTCTCTCTCTCTCAATTTGTATACTAAGGCAAATTATTACTCTCTTGCGAATCGAAAGCAATCAGAGCATCCGTAGCCGATTCGTAAGGAGTTAACAGCGTGTCAAATTCTAAAAGCTCAAAAACGTCACGAACTTCGGGATTCATACCGGCAAGCTTTATATCACCTTTTTTTGCCCGTAAGCCTTTGATCTCAGAAACAAAAATCCCCCAACCCGCAGAACTAATGTAATCCACTTCCGTTAAATCAATTATCAACTTTACCTTGTACGCAACAATTAAATCATTAATCTTTGATTCAAGATAATAAGAAGTCGCGGAGTCCACTAACCCAGTCAGTTTCAATATTACCGTGTCTTCAACAAATTCTTCTTCAATATGCAACTCATCCATATGTTAGATTCCCCTTTTCTTCTACAAACTGATACTAAAGCAAAGTTCAGTCCAACAACGCCTTTAATAATATAAAAACACCATGCCTTTCATTCTCGGTTAATCTTATATTCTTTTTGGCTTTTTCATAATCTTTATTAATCATAACCGCTTTTTCGAAAGCCTTCCCGGCTTTATCCATAAACATCTTACACTTCGCCGTATAAAGTATTCCAAGCGAGTTGTAAGCATCCGCAAAATTCGGATTTTGATCAACTATCTTTTTCATAGCATCCAGATACTTATCAATTTCAACTGGATCAAGATTATTATCACTTTGAAGTATAATCAAATAAAGTTCACTAATCACTTTATCTATATAGATTCTATCTGAAGCCTCTTCGACAGAATCCAACAACTTCAAAACCTCATCATATTTACCTTTGCTGAAAAGTTCCTTTACTTCATCTGTTTTATCCCCATTTAAAGAAGGATTCAGTGTAGCAACTTTATCAAGATACTCGTCAAAATCACCTTCCAGTTCATGCGATAACTCATAATCCTGCTTTATTATTGAATTCATTATGTAAGTTCGGACTATATTCAAATATGGCGCGCCATAATAGTAATTTAGCTCAATTGCGCGCTTAAAACTATCAACCGCGCGCCTGCACTCATTTCGCCTGTAGTATATCTTCCCCGCAAGATTGTGAAGATCAGGATAATCGATCCTTATCTTTAGTCCTTCATTGACAGCTTTAAAAGCCTTAGAATATTCCCCAATTTTGTACCATGACTCGCTGACTATTTTATAGGGTTCCGCCCCCTTCTCACCCTTTTTTATCGCTGTCTCAGCCTCATCAACAGCTTCATGATAAAGGTTCCGAAGAAACAATGCATTCGCAATCTTAAGATGGAATGAGGATTTGTCGGAAGAACTGATCTTTTCCTTTACATCCAGAAGAAGAAGAAACTTGTCTCTATTTCGATTATGAATAACCTTTGCCAGTTCAATGGCTTCGTCCATTGATTTTTCTTCCTTCAGTTGATAAGTATCTGAATCAAAAGATATCCCCTTCTTAAAAAACACGGTTATCACAGACCGATCCCGTGGCAGAAAAGTGGTCTGTAGAAAATACTCCTCCCCACCCCTGTTTATTTCCTCTCTCAATTCAAAATTATCAGCCAATCTTTCTCCTTTCAGTTTTCAAAATACATATATTCAGAATACTCCAAAATATAGCAGTGTCAAAGCTTCATTTGAGCGAATTAAATATTTAATATCTCCTCCGTCAGACGATAATAATCAAAGGCTCCTCGAGAAAGTGGCGCGTGTTCATATATGGTTTCATTTGATCCGGGCGCTTCCCTCAAAGCGGTATTAACTCTAATCACAGTATTGAACACGCCTTCAGGAAACCGGGTTCTAATATCTTCAAGAACAAGCTTTGATATATTTGTACGGGAGTCAAAAAAAGTTGGAAGAATGGTGAAATTAATTGTTTTTTTTGAAATAAGCCATTTTACCTCTTTTATCATTCCAATAGTCTGGCTTGCTCCAGCTTGAGACAGATAATCGAGTGAAAGAGGAATGACAATCTCATCAGAGAATGCGAGAATGTTGATATTTATCAAATTCAGCGAGGGAGGGCAATCGCATATTACATAATCAGAGCCCTTAAGATTTGAAAGGGCTTTCACCATTCTTTTTTCGCGATCCCTTTCCTTTCCAAGAAGAAGTTCCACCTCCACAAGATCAGCCCCTCCCGAATCAATAAGAAAGAGATTGTCCCTAACCTGCAGAATATCTACATCACCTGTCCTGAGTAAACTGGAAAGTCCTCTTTTCCCCTCATTTCCAAAAGTGATTGCAGCATTTCTCTGTGGATCACAATCTATAAGCAAAACCTTTTTACCGCTCAACGCGAGTCCATGAGCAAGATTTACGGCAGTAGTCGTTTTGCCCGTACCACCCTTCATTGTCATTATCGCGTATTTTTTCATTTTTTAGTTCCTTTGTTACCTTTTCTGTTAATATTGGAAAGCTTCTCCCCATAGGCACCCCACCCAAGATTCTTGATTTTCCTGTCTTTCTCTTCACGTTTGTCTACCTTGTCTCTTTCAATATCCAGACCGGAATAGGAGGAAACTCCTTGATGGTCTTCCGCCAATTCCCCAGAGTCACTACTATCCTCTTCCTTAGCGCTAACCTGATTAATATAGTCCTCTTCCGGAATTCGGGACGAATACAGAATTTCTCTTTCTGCTTTTCCGTCATATTTTTCAATTTTTTCCTCTACTTTTTTCCCTTGCCTACCTTTGTTACGTTTTACTTTCTTAGACAATTTCTCTTCTCTATTTATGCCTTCCTTAACATCAGAAGACGTGGATTTTATCCAAGATGAATTTATCATATCATCAATAGCCTTTTCCCTATCAAGAAAATGATTAATAAGCGGTTCAAATCCAAGATCAATAAAAATTTTGTATATTGCCGAGTTCATTCCGATAAGCGCCAATTTCGTTCCGGAACTATTCAACTGCTGAACATATTTGACAATATTCCCCCAGCCACTGCTGTTTATATAAACTACATCCGACAAATCAACCAGCAAGAAGGCTGGATTGTCAGACAATGACCGCTCCATATTGATCTCAAATTCATCATTTGTGGACGCGTCAATCGCACCGCTTACTTTCAGAACTACACCAACATTCCCCGAAATTTTAATTCTCTCAAGATCAACTCCAAAAGTATAATTCTCAACCTCGTTCCGTTTTCTTCCCGTAACTACAACGGCAGGTTTAGATCCGAGGTTATTTTTGTCATGGCTGGATTCAGCAATTTCAACATTAAAATCCTCCACAGCCTCAGCTAATATATTAAACGAATGCATAAGATCATCGAATTCAAGCAGCTTGAATATCCTGTTAACATCCGGATCCATACCGAAGATTTTCAAATCACCGCCTTTCTTTCTCATCCCGTCAATCCTTGAGGCAAAAACGCCCCAACCGGCACTGCTTACATATTCTACGCCGGACATGTCGGCAATAATCTTACTTGTACCTTTTCCCAATATACGATCAAAGGCTTCACGGAGTTCTAAAGAGCTTACCGTGTCGATTATACCTTGAAGCTCCAGAATAGTTATCTCTCCATTGTCCCCAACCAAACCCGCCTTTATTCGTAAAGGAGTCATATCAGATTCATCTATGCTTAGTATTTCTGGAATTAATTTCTTTTCAGATTTCTTCTTTTTCCGACTTTTCCGTTTTACTTTAAGATGTTTCTGTCTTTCATGGAATGGAAGCGATAGAAATCTAATCGCTTCTTCTTTCAACCTAAACTGCATAAGGATATCCATAAATCCCAGCAACTCAAATATGTCATAAACCTCGGGAGACATTCCCACCAAAACAACATCCCCCTCTTTCTCCCTTAGATTCTTCACTCTACCCACAAATACCCCCCATCCACCACTGCTTATGTACAAAACATCATTTAAATCAACTATAATATTCTTGGTTCCCTCCTCGTACAAATCCTCCATAACACTTTCCAATTCGCCGGTAGAGGAAGAATCAAGATGACCGGAGACTTTTAAAACGGTTATATCCTCATTGTATTTTTCATCTTCAATCCTTACAGGGGAATCCGACCCATATCTGAATTCCTCAGCATCTTTCTCATATTCCCATTCTTTACTGAATTTCTCGTCACCGCGTTCCTCGATCACAGATTCTGAAACTCTTTCAAGACTACCCCCTGAACCCACGGACATTTCCCCTACAGTGTCTCTTTGAGGAGTTAAGATCGAGCCTTTTTTCTGTTCTACAACTTCTTCCTCTCCAATAACAATTTCCCTTTTCACCTTCTTTATATCTATTGTTCCTTTTGTGCTATCTTCAATCTCCTGCTCCAATTTTATTCCATTTCTTCTCAAATAATCCAATCTCTTCTCATATGTATTCAGCCTCATTCTCTTTAGTTCGTTATAGACAAGCGAAGAAGTATTTAGATTAGCTTTACCTCTTCCCAAATTAAGCCTATCAGCAATCCTCTTAGCTCCAAAGCGGGGGTTTTCCTTAATTACTTCCAGCAATTTCGTTCTTTGCTCATTACTCAAACGTCTTATAGCATGTTCTTCTCTTAGATTCTTATTCTTTAAACCGCGGTCCCCCATCAATTCCAACCGTTTTTTGTACCTGTAATATGTTGATGGAGATACCTTCATCTTACTGCAGGCATCAGTCACTGAGATTCCTTCCACACTGACCAAGTCAAGCAACCTTCTTCTAATGCCGAGCAATACTTCATCCGCCATATACTTCTCTTTAAATGCGACTACCGTAATATCATCATTTTGCGGATATTGCCCCGTGAATTTATCAATCTCATTGCTCAAGATATCTATAAATTCCTGAGGTGATTTGCTGCCACTTTTTTTCATCAATTTAAGAAGTCTTTTCTCGCCGAATTGCTCCCTCTTTTCATTCATAGCCTCAGTTACGCCATCTGTATAAATCAGGAGCATATCATTTTTTTTGAGTTTAATCTTTTCAACATCTATCGATTTCTCAAACAATTTATCATCCGGGAGATTTATTCCAACCGGAAATCCTCGTGGATTCAAGTAGAATGTTTCATTCGTTTCTGCTCTGTAAAGAATCATGGGATTATGCCCCGCACTGGCGTAACTAATAACCCTGTTTCTTGAATCAAGAATCACATAGAATATTGTGACAAACATCCCTTTTTTCATATCTTGGGTAACAAACTCATTCATTTTGGCCATCACGTCAGCAGCCGAATGGTTACCCCTGGCTTCCATTCGTAACGCCGTCCTAATCATCGTCATCACAAGCGATCCGGGGACACCTTTACCCGACACATCAGCTACAACAACTCCCAGTGTATCGTCATCAACATTCACAAAATCGTAATAATCCCCGCCAACCTCTTTAGCTGCTTTATAGTAACTTGCGATATCATATCCGCCTATTTCAGGTACATTTCTCGGGAGAAGGGAATGCTGTATCTCTTGAGCAACCTGCATCTCTTTTTGCATTCTCTCTTGTTCTACCACACTCTCCTGAGCTACACGGAATTTTGCTGTAATTTCATTAAAGGCCTTCGCGATCGCGCCAATTTCTTTAGGCCCTTTTATATCGAGTTCATCCTCAAGCGAACCTTCACCGATAGCTATCACCCCGTCAGTGAGGGTTTGTATCGGTTTGATAAAAATGGAGATGAGCAAATAGACAAGGCCTATTCCCGACATAAACATACCAAACAATATCACTATAGTTTTAAAACGCTCGTCTTGTACTAACATTTCAATTTCAGCGCTGGATACTCCCATGGCCAACTGCCCCATAATAATCCTTTCACCGGGATTCTTCCCTGAAAGTACAATAGGCAAATGAAACTCCTTAATATTCTCGTCATCCCTATTCAGTGCGATCCATTTTCCATCTGAAGATAAATCTCTGACCCGAGAAGGAGCCTCGTACAGTTGTCCAAATTCATCGGCAATACTCGAAGAAACTACCATTCCTTTCATGTTGACCACTCGTATATACTTTATCTCTGGGTGAATTTTCATCCCATCATGAATAAACTCATTTAACTTCCTGTATTCAGGGTGGTATAAATCATCTAAAACAAGGGCATTTTCACTCCTAAATTCGAGCGTCTGAGCAAAACTTCTCATTTGCAGCCAAGCCTTTTGCCGGGCATTTTCGATATCCCGGGTCTGATTAATAAATTGAATAAGCCCAATAATCGCGATAATTCCAAAAAGACCTGTAGAAGCCCTCAATAGAAATTTAAATCTAAGTGTTTGAGTCCATTTTGTTTTAATTGAATGAACTAGAGGTCTTTTTCCGGAAAGGGACAATTTGGAACTCTTGGCCATGATTAGATGATTTCCGTCACTGGAAGATTCATATTTAATATCATCCATGAGACGATTCATTAAATATATTCCAAGACCACCCCTCTTCCCCATTTCAACATATTCCTCCAAATCCGGATCTTTAACTCCCGACCAGTTAAAAGGGTTCCCCTTGTCACGGAGATGAATTTCAACATTTCCCGACCAAACCCGCATATCCACTGTTATCTTACCTGATTTACCGCTATAGGCATGCTTTATGATATTTGTACAAGCCTCATCAACAGCCAGCTTTGTGTTATTTGTCTCTCGTTTGTTAAATCCCGCCTGTGCACAAACATTGGATACATAATCTCTTATCTCACCCAGATTATTCTCGTCTGCATGAATTTCAAGATGAAAATCTTTTTCATTTTTAAGGAAGGGGTTTTTCAATTAATCCTTCTCCCCAGAATTAATTATTTCAAGCCTTTTGCCAGCTTCTTCAATATTCTTCTTTATACTTTCATTATCAGGATCAATCTTTAGAATTTTATTCCATACTTCTATTGCCGACTTATACTTTCTTTGTGTAAAATGCTTCATTCCGTCTATGTACAGCTTCCGGATTTGTTCCTTTTCTTCATTCTTGAGAGGAGTTATCCGCCGCCGCGCTCTATCGAGCAACTTTAATGCCTCCTTATGATCAGGCTGAATCTTCAACACCCTTCCCAGCTGCTCTTCCGCTTTGGAATAATCGCCTGTGCTGAAATTATTCAACGCCTTTTCAAAGAGATCTATAGTTGTCAATTTTATTCTTGCCGAATCAAACTTTACACTCATAGCCCGCAACCGATCCTTTAACCTCTGCGCACCCTCTTCGGCTTCTTTATGCTTCGGATTAAGCGCTTTTATCATATTCCATTCATCCAGTGCCGCGGCTAATTTACCTGCCTCTTCAAAATCGATTGCTTTCTTCCTGTGGCGGTCAATCTGCTTAGAAAGTTTTTCCTCAATTTTCTTTATATATCCCTTTGCATTCTCATTATCAGGATCAATTTCAAGTAGAGAATTCCATTCTCCCCTTGATAGGAGATATTCATTGTTTCCGTAATATTTTAATCCCAGTTTAAAATGACGCTTTATAAGAACCTGTTTTTCAACCGACTTAATCTCTTGCTGCTGTTTCTTGATTATCTCATCTTCCAAAACTGAAATCAGCCTCGAAGCCTCAACATCCGACGGATCGTATTCGAGCGCAATCTTAAACTCATCATACGCCTTTTCAAGTTCTCCATTTTTTCTGAGAGATTTCGCTTTTTGCAGATGACTTTTGAGTCTGTCGGAAAGTACCTGCTTGAGATATCCTTCTTCTTCCTCCCTTCGACGCGCCGCTAGTGCTTCTCTCTTTCTCTCAATTGACTCGCCAAGATTAACCGAAATTGAAAACGGATGAGAAGATCCGGCTTCATCACGGCTGAAATACCCGTAATCAGCAGTATATTCCTGCCATGAAAACCCTATTCCGGCGGTTATTTGCTCAGAGTCAAATCCAACCCGGAAACTGATTATATTTTTTAAATCATATTCGATACCAAACCTTAGATCATTATCGGCCCTCTCGGGCATATCAACTTGCGCGGAAGCAATCAGCGCCGACCCATTCTGAAATTCGTAAGAATACCCCACCCCAAACATCATGGTTCTATCAACCCTTTCACTAATAGATACAAGTTTTGTTTCAGCCCCTACTATATCCTGAATATTGCACCCCAGAACAAATCCTTTCAGATAAGAAAGCCTGTATAAAACTCCAACATCCATCCCCGTTCCCGTATCTGAATAATCGCCTATACTCTGATTCAATACCTTAATTGATGTTCCGAGAGTGAACTTTCCTAACAGCTCAAATGGAATATCAAAGGCATAGGCCAATAACCCCTGGCTTTCACGATAGGAAATTTCCCCCAGTTCATTACTAAATTCGTCAAACGCTCTTATCCCGCCGGTACCTGTTGTCATTATCCCGATTCCAAAGGCGCCGGATAAAAGGGTTGGATAAACCGCTCCAACAAAATCGTAATTCGCCCCACTGAAATCCGAGAATAGTTGAATGTGATTCACCATTATTCCCGTATATTTATTTAATTTTAAACCGGCAGGATTGTAATAAATAACCGAAGGGTCATCACCAATGGCAGAAAATGCTCCACCCAGAGAAATAGCGCGCGAACCTGCTCCAAGAGTAAAAACCGATCTGGTTCCACCAACACCCACCTCGGCAAATACATCTTTACCCGTGGCAAGGAGTATTATTAAAATCAGAGTTGTTAATCTTTTCTTTCTCATATCCTTCTACTTCGCAATTGCAATCTTGAAAATTGCGGAATTAGGTCCTGCCGTTATCTTACAGATATATATTCCGTTCCTGACAAGTTCACCACGGCCATTTCTTCCATCCCACAATACTATACACTCTTCTCCTCCGGGGCTTCCTGTAGCACCCTCACTTCCGGCGGCAATATCCTTTGACCAAACTAAAATACCCGTGTAATCATAAATTTTTATATTCACATTTACATCTTCCACAAGAAAATATGCAATTCTCGTATTCTCACTTCCCGCTCTAAAGGGATTTGGATAATTATGTGCGTATTCGGAAAAATTGCCGCTCATAATTGTAAAGGGAGTATTATAAAAATGCCCCGCTATTTCACTTCCTCCTCCTCTCCAGACTACGCTAACCGGAGCGCTTTGCCCTCCGATAGAAAATTTAATGTCATTACTACGAACAAGTTCAACTCTCATGCCGCCGATTGGAACGCTAAGGGCAATATCAACTTCCACACTCGCTGTAGCGCTATCAGTTGAATTGATTGTGAACCCATGATCCACAATAATCGGTATGGGATTTATACCATCGGCTTCTGACGAATACCTTCTTCCATCTTCTGTGACAAAACTTACACTGTCCACAAACTGTGAAGGATTTTCAATATCCATACCGTTCACATCACGGATAGTTACATAAAGTGTATCAAGGCCTACGGTATATGCGGAATTGTTACTGAAAGAAATTTTTAGCATCGGCACATCCCGGGTTCCCTGCGGTACTACATGCGGAGGAATGGCAATTGTGTCACTTTCGGAAATATTATTCATAGCAACAGTGCCCGCCTCTGTCTTTACCGGTATTAATATCTCTGCCGTATCTATTTCGGCCGTCTTGTTTGTATTAGAATCATTAGCGTAAGGCTCTGCAAAATAAATGCGAATATTACCCGGAGGTGACTTTGTGGAAGGCGCTTTCAAATTCCAGATAATGGGTTCTCCAATACGGAATGCCTTGCTGCTGTCTCCATTAATAAACGAATATCCCGGTGGAAGGGCTATCTTTAATCTTGCTCCTGTTGTATCAATCACTGCCCTTCCTTTATTTTCGATCTCAGCTTCAACGGTAAAGGGGAGGTTAACAGACAGTTCCCCTTCAAGAGCCTGCTGAGGCCCTGATATCGCCGCAGATAAATTAATCAAAGCGGCAGATTCGGTTTCAACTTCTAAAGAGTAATTACAACCGCTGAAAGCGATACCTGAATTGACATCTACTCCGCCTGTAGTCAGCTGTATCTGCCGTTTTTGCAAATCTTCATCCGGGGGCGCTGTCAGGCTCCAAACAACATATGTTTCCGTTCCTTCGCCACTTTCAACATCACGTTTTAAATCTCCATCGACTGAATATCCGGAAGGAAGAGAAAGCTCCAGCCACACTCCATCAGAATTGGCGGAGGGTGTAACGGCTGCTCTGAGTGAAAAGTTCTGATTTGTCGATAAGAGTCTATCCACAGCACCTGGAGGCGAATCAACCGATAAATTACAATTCCGAACAACCCCCTTCTCTTCTGTTAGGATAGTAATGCTATCAAGCGGCTCGGCACAAAAAGCCGGAGCGCCGATGTTAATATCAACGGGAGAAGTAGTGATTCCAACCCTCAGAATATCAGAGGTAGCAACAGCCGATGGAGAAAGCAGTGTCCACGCAACATTCTCATTAGGAATAAAGATCCTAGTCAATGGCTCATGCACGGGGTAAACAGATGAAAAACCATCAGGCAATGTTATAGTTATTCTTCCCGAATTATCAACTAGCGCTTCCCCCCTGTTGGATACACTAGCTGTAACAGTGAAGTTCTGTTCTGTTGAAAGGGTATCATCAACCGCTCCCGGAGGAGATATTATCCCCACTTTACAAACAAGTTCCGCCGCACTCTGTATTTGAATATTTTCAACCGATTCTACAGCCTGTATCGGGTAAATTTCTTCACCTGTACTAACTGATACGGCTTTTGTTATGGAAGCGGAAAGAATTTCAACACCCTTATTGGAAGACGCCGTAACATCAAAAACAAAAATACCCTGCGTCCCGGTGTCGAGATAGGGACAACTGTCAGACAAACTGATTACCGAACTCCCGTCAGTTACAAGAGATACATCAATACTATCCAGCTCATCGCCTCCTGTATTTTCAATCCGTACGGTAATATTAAACTCCTGAGTAATATTCACAATAGAGGTGTTTGGGATTAAAAGGTTATTCGGAGCATCACTTTCTACCGAAATAATCCTCAGTCCGGCGGGTTCCCTAACAATTACCGCAGAATCACCACTCGCCTGCGTCTGTGCCGAATCAGGATTATTTTCATCCAGCCAGTCCAGCAACATACTTACCGAAACAGTTCCTGTATCAACTCCTGTAGATGATATCTGATATTCCAGTGAATCAATACCGCCACCCATCAGGGTAAAACCGGAAGCGCCTGATGCAAATTCACTCGGGGCAATCACAAGATAATCTGTAAGTTGATTTAGGTTTTTAAAGAAATTGATATCCTCACTTCCTGGCTGATTCAGTGTTACAGGAGCCTCCCCACTATTTCTAACAACAGCAGTCAGAAACCAGTCAACCGTTTGTCCGGCCGTTAGATATATCTGCGATGGAGCAACCCTTGTTATATCAAGTATACCGTGATTTTGTATCTCCGCTGTTGCCGTGCTGTCAACGGCCTCTGAAAATTTAACGATGTTACTCTGTCCGGAATTTGTATCAACGGCGGATTCCAGCACCACAGAGAAATCTTCTGTGGCAGCGGAGGAAGAAGCCCTGACATAAAATGTATCTTCAGCAACTTCCCCTTCATCGAGAAGAATTAAATAATGAATTGGTTTTTCAATAAAGGAAGCTCCCTCGCCTGACAAAGAAACCGCGATACTATCGGCCGCTGCGCCCCCGCTGTTTTCAACTTGAACTACAATGGGAAAATACTGCTCACAATTCACAAAAGGAGAACGAGGAGCTGCATTCTCAAGTGAAAGAACTGACAATATAGCCGGTGTTTGTATCTCAATAATTCCATAACCTGTATTTTCAATACCGGAATCAAAACTCAAAAATTGCAATCTGTTATCCTCAAATACACCAACACGGCTGTATATCTCCAAATTTTCAGTATTTGTTACCAAGGGAGATGGAGTGACGCTGAATACAAGGTGCCCGGATTCTCCTCCGGCCAACACAATTCCGCCGCCGGAAAATCCGGAGGGCAGAGTGGGTACTGAGAGATTATAATTGCTGTATATATAAGTGCTATCCATAGAAAGTGTCACATCTGCTTCACCCTGATTTTCAACTAGAAGATCGACTTTCCAGACCGAGGTTTGTCCTGAAGTAATAGCATCTTGGCTAATGGTAGTCCCTGTAACAGCAACAACGGCGGGGTCCTGAATAAAAATGTACCCTCCCCCTCCATTAAATGTGTCATCGGTTACTATATTACCACTGTTCACGTCACTCGCGGTTACGTAAGCATTAATTGCAGCTATACCCGTGGATGAACCGGTTGATGTAATTCTGAACAAAAGGGTGTCTACCTGATTCCCCGCTAGAATAGTTGTTCCGGACCTCTGAAGGCTCTCAGGGTTTACAATGGTGTATTCTCCCGTACAATCACCAGAACCTGGGATATTAAAAGTCAGGTATGTATTCAGATCTGAAAGATCCATATCTACTGACGCTTCGCCAGTGTTGTGGACGATCATCCTTACAAGCCAGGCGGGCTGTAAAGACGCCGTAACACTCTGGGGACTTACGATACTTGTAATACTTAAACGGGGAGCCACTTCAATTTCAATACTATCGGCAACAGAAGAAAGGTTTGTTTCAAAATCATTCCCATTCTCGATCCCTTCAAGATGGATCAGAAACATGTAGGATCCAGCCGCAATAGAAGTGTCGACCGTGCTACTCTCAAACCTAAGGGTAATACTCTCTCCCCCTGAAATCATATTTTGTGAAGTGGACGAGAGATACGCCTTAAAACTATCTTCATCTGCGTCAGCGAAAGATATGTACGTATTTGAAGGATAAAGTTCCAAAGTGGAATGTTCATTATCTGAATTCAATATCCCCAATTCCACGGAGATTTCGGTTCCCCCGCTCGCCGAAAGAGGAGATAGGCTGGACAACACATATTCCGGAATTGGCTGCAGTTCAAACTTAACTGAATCAGTAGTCGTGATTGTTCCGGGGTAAGTATAAACTGTGTTACCACTATTAATCTCA
>JAGHBT010000224.1 GCA_021160845.1 bacterium
AATGGTCCTAATTGAAAAAACACCCTTTATTACCGGAGGCTGTTTTTTGTTACTGTCCATCTGAATATAGTCAATTCTCATAGGACGCTTAAAACTTTCAATCTCACGAAGATACTTCTCAAACTGGTAAAATCCCCCCTCGACTGTCAATTCAACCGGAAGCTCCAAATAAACTTCTTTATCTACCATCTCATCCGTTCTTAAGCTGACCACCTTCACTCCAGAGTTATCGGCAGAACGGATGAGATTCTTCATAAGAATTCCAACCCCGGAACTATCGGGAATCTCTTCGGTGACAATTTTATTTTTCCCTTTCTGATTCGCATATCCCTGCATAATCCCTTCAGCCACATTAACCAACTCTTTCAAATCGGCGCCGCTTGCAGCTTCAACGAAATCCATTTTTCCCGCCAAAGCTATGGATTTTCCCTTAATCTTCCTGGCTCGTACCGCGGGTGGAGACATCTTTAGAAAAGCTATAAATACTAGAATTGAAACAACTATATGCAAAAGAAAAACAAAATATCTTTTAGAAAAAATTACTTGTCGCTTACTCACTTGGCAACCTCACAGGTAATAAAAAATTTATAAGCCTCACGCCTGTCGATCATACCTCGCCGACAATCCTCAAGCTTGATATTACTAAAGAGTGGATATCCCTCCATAACATTCATCAACCGGGCAATGCTGTTCTTATTAATCGAAGACCCTCTTATTATCAATTTCCTGGTCCTTTGCTCTCCTTTTTTTTCCTCCACAACCTGTATTCGTTCAAACCAGCTTCCGGAAAAATTCTGCCGGCTCAGGTCACCAAGAATCCCCGACCACAAAATTCTATCCGACATAAAACGACAAAGCGCTCCCGCCGCTTTCTTTAATGTTTTTCTATCTCTTGTTATCTCTTCAAGATTTCCATACACCTTTGTCATCTTCGCCTTACCGTCATCCATCCTGGTTATTAGCTTTTGATCATTTTCGAAACGCACCTCATAATAGGAAGAAGAAGCATTCATAAATAGCCAGGCGATAGCTATAGCACAGGCCAGGGTAACCGAAGTGGTAAAAAATATTCTCCTGTAACTCCATCTGATTCGAAATTGAATATCTTTTGGTATCAGATTTATCTCTTTCACTTTATTTGCCTTTCATTGCCAGTCCGCAGGCAACTGAAAATTCTTCGCCGGATCCAATTTCATCTTCGCCACGCGTCTTATTTGCATTCAAATACTTCAGAGGATCAATTATACCTACTGATATTCCCAGTTTCTTTTCCAGAAAAGGAACAAGATTGGGAATTTGTGCATTTCCCCCGGTTATATACAACTTTTCAGGCGAATCATCCTTTTCATATTGTACAAGATAAAATTGCAGAGACTGTCTAATTTCAGATACGAGACTGTCTATCTGGGATTCAATAGCAGAATATATAATATATTCATCACTGTCCGGATCGACCTCTGCGCCATTCATTATTGCCATGCTAAATCCCACTTCTCTCTTCGCCACTTCACCATCCTCTTTAGTAAATTGAAACATATTCTTGATCGAGTTATCAATATCGTCGCCCTTTATGTCCATTTCCCTCGCCATCCTCAACTCTCCTTTGTTCATTACTATCAGCGTGGATGAACTGGAACCAATATTTACTGCGACGAAAAACTCCTCTTCCGGTTGGACGGAGTTTAAGAACAATCTCTGAATAGCCCTGGATTGGGGCTCGATTACCCATGGTTTAAATCCGGCCTCCATAATTAACATAATCTGATTCTCTATTATTTCTCTTCTTGTAATGGCAAGATGAACCCATATCTCATCGGAGTTCTCCATTTTATGTACATTATAATCATAGACCGCTTCATCAGCGGGGAAAGTAATATGTTTTCTCACTTCCCATTTCATAAGATCATTTATTCTTCTTAAAGAAGAGCTGTGAAGTTTAATGAATTTTTCTATCACATCCCTGCTTGACAGTGTGGAAACGGTGCTTGCCCCTTTGAGTTTTGACTTGCTTGCCAAACGCTTCATAGCCTCGCTTCTTGTTACTTCTAAATCCGTATTGGAACGAATCTCCGAAATTATCTTTTTTATTTCAAATATATCCCTCTTTTTCTCAAGCTGGACCATCTTAATCGATTTGGTTCCCGCGTCGAGACCAATCACAGCTTTTCCGGTAACATCTTTTCCCAACCAGGTTTTCATTTTAACAAAATTCTCGAACATATTATTCACCTGAAATTCCTGCAAAAGATATTAAAATCGCACCTGGTTGAATCAGTTTCGACGGCAGGCTCCCGTCTTGCCACAAGCTCAACTTCTACTCTTCCAGTGTTACTTCTCCCTGTATTACCATTGTCAACGGAAAATGATCCTGTAAGAAAATCAACCTCATTCGCCGCGTAGTCTGGCACCATCTCCGGGGCTGAGCCTCCAACGGACCTGAAAAGGAATGCAGAACCTCCGGACACTGAAAAAAAATACCTGATAGAATCCGCAGGATTCCCTCCCCTGTAGAACCTGAGTGATTGACCATCGGCGCTTACATATGGCCTCAGTGAATCCGGCGTTTCAATCGCTTCTCTAATCTCAACTGAAAATTTTCTGAAGGCCTCTCTGGCTACCAGATGTCCTGCGCTTGAATTGTGCGAAAACCACATCGAGGAAAGTATATTCATAATAACGGGAGCGGTAATACCCGCTATTATACCTAGAACGGTTATCGTTACTACAAGCTCTATTAATGTAAAGCCCTTTTCATAATTCTTATGCCCGTGCATTTTCTTCACCTTCTAATCGGCCATGTGTGTTACAAGCGTACATAGAACAACCCCGTTTTTCCTGACAGAAACCCTTATCGCCACAAGGCTAGGTTGACCATCAGACGATTTCAGCACTGTAACTTCCCGATTCCACTCAAGAGAGGATGATGCTGTCCAGCCCTTAGAACTCACTCCAGTTCCAATTCCAACAGCCTCTTCCATTCTGTTCCTCGAAATCTGTACCGCCCTGTAAAGGCTCTCGTTATCGGTTGAGGTTGAAAGGAGATGGGACCCCATATTCGTAAACGAATAGGCAATAAACCCAAGTATAATTACGGTAATAATAAGCTCAATCAGTGTAAAACCACTCTGGTTACCGGCAAACCTGCGGGAACCACGGCAGATTGACATCCAATTTTTAATACCTTGACTTATTTTCTTTATAATACCCTTCAATTTATTTCCCTGAAGCCATTATCAGTAAATTTTACGGGGCTTGTGTTCCAGTTGCAACTTACACCTCTCGGTAATTCCTGAGGTAAATATTGCTGATATTCGAAGATTTTCGCCTGTTTTCCAATATTCCCGTTTAATATCTCGTTCGTCCAAAGTACTCCCGATATTTCTGATTGCTCATTTACAGTCACTCTGTTTCCTGCAAACACAAGCCCGCAAACCTTTGATTTTTTTCTTACTACGCACCTGAAATTCGCCAGGACAACACCATTAACTAAGGCATTTTGCCCTATATCTATTACGCCATCCCTTGAAAAAAGCAGATTACCGCTCCTTCCGGTAGTCACTCCTATCGCAACATTCGGACTCGAAATATTAATCCCCAGCCTCGCTATAATCGTAATTCCATTACTAATCGAAACACCTTGCCCTACAGCAACAGATCCGTTCACTGCAACAAGAGAGGTTGTCCCTGAAGTAGTAATATTATTGTTCTTTTTAATAACCAGGTTCCCATTTATATAAATTGTATCCGTCAATTGCATCGTCCCCCAGGTTATATCCGCATGCGCCGCAGACGCGGCCTTTGTAATAAGGGAATCATAAAATGAAGTATTTAAGATGGGTTGATCGGGAATCGGCGATATCGTCTCATAGGGAAAGAGCTGCCCGCCGCTATAATTAGCGGACTCCCCCGAGGGCAGACATGAATCGACCGAATTTGAATCTATACTCGCCGGATTGTTCACGACAACACTCCCATTGTTAAATACATTGCCC
>JAGHBT010000022.1 GCA_021160845.1 bacterium
ACGAATACTCTCGGCACTGCGTTTGATCCTGGTGCTGATCCTGAGAGTTACTACTTGAAGACAGGTGGATATCCAGGTGGAGCAATTTCACCACTGATAACACCTGTTGCTGGTGCTGGGAAACCCTTTGACGGCTTAGATCCTTTCTATGCCTTTGGAGGTTGCCCGATTATCAACGATTTTGATATACTGGAAACTAATAATCCGGCGGCAACTGGCGAGTTGACTTATCCTGATGGTAGTTTTGCAGGTATCGCGCTGGATGATACAACCTTGTATGGATATCCTAGGCGGGCTATAACAACTGGATTCAGTTTTATGGCTATACGCGACGCTAATTCTGCCGGTGCTCTTGTAAGGAATGAATTCCTGAAGAGGGTATTTGTCTTCTTCGAGAATGGAACGAATATTGAGGTTACGGATGTTAAAGATACACCAGCTATAAACAAACTTTATGGTAACTTCCCGAATCCCTTCAACCCGACTACGACTATCAAGTTCGATACGAAGGTGAAAGGCCATATATCGATTCAGATATATGATGTTGCCGGTAGGCTTGTAAATACACTTGTGAACGATGTACGCGAAGCCGGTTCTTATACGGAAACATGGAACGGTATTAACAACAGAGGCGCGAGTGTGGCAAGTGGTGTGTATTTCTACAGAATGGACACCAAAGACTACTCACAGACAAGGAAGATGATTCTGCTTAGATAATTTAAGTATCTGACTTGTAATGGTTAGCCTTGAGTGGCCGGGATTTGTTTTCCGGCCACTCTTAGTTTTTCACATCTTATTTTGGTTTCAGGAAGATAAAGATAGTTGCTAACATGGGTTATGAAGCTATTTTTTCATTGACTTTCCTTGAAGTGATTACATATATTTAGTTAATTGAAAAGAGGTAAATAGTCTGAATGTTAAAAGGATGAGCATGAAGATCGTATCGGTGTTTAGTGTTTTGGTTTCAATTATTTTAACCGTCTTAGTAGTATTTTCCCAATTTGGGTGCAGGCTTGAAGAAGATCCGTTAGACAAGAATAGAGAACCTGAAACATTTCTTACATTCGCCCCTCCCGAAACCCTAAACGCTGATTACAGGGTGCATATCTACTGGCATGGCGAGGATAAGGACGGCACGATTGAAAAATATATATTCTACATTTCTGATTCGGCAAGAACCTTATCGCCCGAAAAAGACAGAAATGCAGAAATGCTGGACTGGAATCCGGCAAAGAGAAAAGCGGATTATGTAAGTGGGCAATTTACTACAAGAACAGACTCCGTATTTTTATTCAAGGGTTATGACATCGATAGAAAGGTAGCCCGTAATAAACAAGCATTTCATATTGTTGCTGTTGATGATGGCGGATTGATTGATAAAACACCGGCAAGGATTCAGTTTTACGCCACCGTCGATGAAGTTCCAACAATTAAATATTGGGTTAAAATTGCTGATAGACCTTATAGAGCATACAATGTTTCAGTTCTTGATACTATTAGTTTATTTACACCTTTGCGGTTTAAGTTTCAGGGTTTAACAAGGGTTGTCAGTGACGCAATTACAGGGTATCAGTGGAGTGTCAATGGGGTTAATTACCCGTCTGAAGGGGAGGATGGGTGGTATATTCCAAAGCCCGGCGAAATTATTGAATTCCCTTCTGAAATGAATAAATATTATTTTACGGATCACGAAACTGAAAAGCCGGATTCTGCAGCTCTACTGAATACAGAGGTGGATCCTCTCAGTGATGGGGATTTTTATTTTAGGGGGGTTGCTCGTGACCAGGCGGGGGCTCTCTCTGAAGCGGATCCTGTTAGCGGAAATGGATTGTGTCACATAGTGGTGAATTTTGACCCGGATACGAGAATATCGTATGGTGATAATTATTATTATGATGATGCTGGTCTGGAAGATAGTGCCAATATAATATTTTCTGATGATTTTCCGGACACTTTACCCTTCGGTTCCGTTTTGCGTATAAATTATACCGGTTGGGATGACAGGAGGGATATACTTGAATTTACAAATCCCCCGGTTCCGATCAGATTCAAATATAGGCTTGAATCTACCACTTATTCGCTTATTGGCGATATTCCCTCGAAAAGCGCGACCTCATTTCTCCCAATGTCGGCAAAAGCCGAAGATAGTAACCCCGGCGACATAGATTCTGTTTCTATGTCGATTGGTTCCTGTGAATATACTTTTTCAGTTCGTTCCTATGATGAACAGTACAGGTATGATCACACGCCCGCTCAGGTTACTTTTTACGGAAATTTCCAACCTACGGTGGAGAATTTTGAGCTGGGAGTTATGAAGTATGAAGCTAGTCCTTTCCCTGATACAGTTTTCCATTCACTCGGGGATACTATAAAATTTGCCGACCCAAGGAATCAGGCCAACTGGGGTGTATATCCCTTCTTAGTTTTGGTTAATGGAGATGAAATAAGACCTTGCAGAAAAACAGAAGGCGGAGTAACGACTGGTTTGTTCTATCCTGTTACTTTAAAGGTTACTGGACATGATGACAGTCGGGATCCTGTGGGGTCAGCTATTAAAGCATGGTATTATTGGACTGATGGCGAGTATTCTTTTAGGG
>JAGHBT010000318.1 GCA_021160845.1 bacterium
AAAGAAACCATTATCCTTGGCATATCGCCAATCCATCAGGCAAACTCATTAATCATACCGATTGTAAGAATCAGAACATCACAAAAAACCTTACCGCGACAAAAGATTATTCATCCAATGAAGATTGCGTAGTCTATCAATACGAAACAGATTCCGTGCTTGTTTTAAATCATATAAATGCGGGGTTTAACTGTTGCCCGACTACTCTGGCAACGAGCTTTCAATTTGCAAATGATACAATTACAATCATAGAAAATGAAGTTCTGGATAATGGTTGCCACTGCCTCTGTCTATATGACCTCACACTTGAGATGACAGATATTACGCCTGGCGTCTATACAGTCATTTTCAAGGAAATTTACACAAAGCAGGAAGATACTCCGCTGCAATTTAAAGTAAACCTTATAGAGCAGCCGCGGGGAACCTGCTGCGTGAAACGAGAACACTACCCCTGGGGATTATAATATTTAACCCTTCTTTCAAATATATATTAAATTCCCGCCTTCTAATGCCCCTCACCGTGAACCATAGCGAGGGCATGCCGCAGAATAGAGGGAAGCAATTCAGCGCAGAAACTAGCCCCCTTAACAGACCCGGGAAGATTTATGATAATCGTCTGATCTTTAATACCGGCGACGCCCCTTGAAAGAACAGCATTGAGAGTTTCTTTTAAAGATTCCGTTCTTAAATATTCCGCAATACCCGGGATCAGTCTGTCACAGAACCCTATTGTAACATCGGGGGTAATATCACGCGGCCCCAGACCTGTCCCACCGGTAGTTATAATTACATCCTTATCAAGATTGCCGCTTAAGACCTCTTCGATCTTGGCTTTTTCATCCGGCACTATTTGTCTCTCTATTTCAGCATCGGGTATATTCCTGCTGAGCGATTCTTCCACTGCCGGGCCCGATCTGTCTTCGTAAACACCCACGGAAGCCCTGTCAGATATTGTAAGAACCAGTACTCTCATCTGTAATTACACCCCCATTTATTACCTTCGCAAATACCCCTCTCTTTACCAAAAGGGGTTCAGCCGTTAATCCCTTAATCACGTGTCCCTTGCCGGGCTTTCCTATCTGAGTAACCTCAAATTCAACACCATCAACACGAAACCTCGCTCCCACTGTAAGCGATAGAAGGTCAATCCCTTTTGTTGTAATATTCTCGGCAAAATCTCCCGGGTTTAATGTGGAAAGTTTTTCCCTCGCTTTATCAATATCCTCCACCGCAAGAAATGAGACCTGCTTTTGAGAACTCCCTGCATGGGCGTCTCCGACAACTCCATATCCCTTCTTAAGAAGAATACTACCGACCGGCTCTTTCCCTATCCCCCTGCTCCCGGAAATATTCACGGATACAACCTTAAACCTCCCTGCAGTCATTCCGGTACTTCCTTCTTTTTACTCACAAGTCTTATTTCACCAATAACCATATCCTTACTTACAGCCTTGCTCATATCATAGATCGTAAGGGCTGCAACGGAAACAGCTGTGAGCGCCTCCATCTCCACTCCTGTTCTCGCGGTAGTTATCGCTTTGGCCTCGATTACAATCCTGTCATTTTCAACTCCAAAGTCAACACTAACCTGATCAAGGGGCAATGGGTGGCAGAGCGGAATAAGGTCGCCTGTCCTTTTAGCCGCCATAATTCCCGCTATACGCGCCGCGGATAGAGGATTGCCTTTCTTTAGTGAACTCGACCCTAACAAATCTATAACCTTGCTTCCCACAATAATTACTCCGGAAGCAATCGCGGTTCTCTTTTGAACCGGCTTACCTGAAACATCAACCATCTTTGCTTTGCCCTCTGAATCAAAATGCGTAAAATCCATAATTATTTCCCCTGTTTTCTTTCTTTTAATAATCTCGGCATTAATATTCGGTTCATTTTTATCATCCTCCTATCTGTGACATCAATCTGTTCTCACAGATAGTACCCCTTAAAGGTTTTTCTCTTACCGCCCTTTTCAGACTCTCCTCTATATTGTTGAGATCGAGCTTTATCTCAGCATTGGATAAAAGACATGGTTTTAAAAACCCGTCCGCGGTAAGCCTTATCTTGTTGCACAGGCTGCACGGCGGCGGCCTGTCAAAAGTAAAAGAAGAATCGAGTTTTTCCTCCCTTTGATATAGGGAAAACTGCTTTATCGTCTGAAGTCTCAACCCCTCTTGCTTACAGAAAGAGCGCATCTCCATTATCTGGCTTCGCGAAGTAGCCTCCGATATAACCATGTTTATCTTAACCGGATTAAGCCCCGCGCTTTTCGCCGCGTCTATCCCGGCAAAAACATCTTCTATATTACCCCTTCTTGTTATCCTTTTAAATTCGTCTCCGTCCAGTGTGTCAAGAGATATATTCACCCTGCTCAATCCCGCTTCTTTTAGCTTCCATGCCTTTTCCCTGGAAAGAAGGGAACCATTAGTAGTCATCACCAGTTCATTGATTCCCTCACAACGAGAGATCATCTCGACAAGTAGTTCGATATCCCTTCGTACCAGAGGCTCTCCTCCCGTGAGACGTATCTTCACTATACCCAGACGTGCTGCGCACCTGGCGATTGAGGTTATTTCCTCAAAAGAGAGTATTTCATCGTGTGACTTTAATTTTACCCCCTCCTCGGGCATGCAGTAAACACACCTGTAATTGCACTTATCCGTTACTGATATTCTAAGGTAGTCGATTTTTCTTCCGAATCTGTCCTTCAGCATCTTTTATCTCCATCACTTTATCAATGTAACTTCAACCCTTTCACCCGCATCTATCTTCTCCGTTCCTACCGGTATCGAAATAAAACCATCCGCGATTGTATATGCGTGAATATGAGCTGATCCGTGATATTCAACAAGCTTAACTCTTCCTTTTTCGATCAGCTTTACGGGGAGATGGGAAAGACGGCCTGTCTTTCTGCGTTCGACCGTATCGGCCAGTTCGGCAATAACACGCCTATGGTCCCACTTCGCCCCCATAAGAGCAAAACAAAAGGGTTTAACAAACAACTCGAAAATAACAAATGTAGAAACAGGATTGCCCGGAAGACCGAAAACAAAATCATCTTTTCCTTTTCCAAAAACGGTCGGTTTGCCTGGTTTAACCGCCACCTTTTCAAAGAGCAGATCAAACCCCCTGTCCTTTAGAACTCCGGGTACAAAATCGAACCCCCCCATCGAGACCCCCCCCGAAAGAAGGAAGATATCAACACTGCCCCGATTATAATCAATAATCTCACCGATAGCTTCCGGCGTATCTTCCGCTATACCAAGGTAACGAGATTCAAATCCCGCGCTCTTAGCCTGAGCGGCAAGTTGATAGCTGCTGCTGTTTCGGATCATGGCTCCTTCAGGTTTGCCGGCGGGTTCAACAAGTTCACTGCCGGTGGCAAGAATACCTATCACGGGGTTTCTCCAGACTGGAACATCAATACACCCCACAGCGGCAAGTACGGCAACTTCCGGAGCGCCAATTACCGTCCCCTTCTTCAACACAATATCACCTCTGGCAACATCCTCTGCCCTGTAGCTAATATTCACCGCAGCACTCACGCGCTTTACAACAATCTTATCCTTTATTATCTCTATATCTTCTAACATCACCACGCGGTCAGCGCCTTCGGGCACGACCGCACCCGTCATGATTTCCGAACACTCCCCTGCCCCAATCCTTTTCTCAGGAGCTTTACCTGCGGGGATCGTCTCTATGATTTCAAGAGGACTATCAAGATCGGCAAACCTGCACGCGTATCCATCCATCGCTGATTTATCAAATGGAGGCATATCAACATCCGATCTAATATCCTCACAAAGAACCCTGCTTTGAGCCTTACTCAGCGAAAGGGTTTCTTTTCCAAGCGGAGCCGCGTTTTCCATCATTAGTCGATACGCCTTTTCAAACGGTACCATTTCCATTCCGTTTCCCCCCTTTGAGAAGTTCTTTTATATTACGCCTGAATGAATCCTCCAGGGATAAAAGGATATCTCTTCTGCATTCTTCCCACGCTTCAATCAATCTTAATCCAAATTCGGTTAGGCGGGTCGATCCGCCTGCGCTTCCTCCTCTGCTCTTAATAACTACCTCTTGCCCGAACCCCTCTTCCATTCTTTTGATATCCTCCCAGGCCTTTCTGTAACCCCTGCCGAGCGATTCTGAAGCCTTTACGATTGAACCTCTGTCCCTCACTTCTTTAAGAAGCTCAAATCTCCCATCGCCGAACAAACCCTTCCCCTCCTCATTTTGTAGAAAGAGTCTTATCCCAGGTTGTATACTTGATCCCTTCATATTCCAGCTTTCGCCACCTGATCTATCATACGCCTATGAACCTTACAGCGCTCGCCTTGACACTTACAAATATATCCTTGCCCTGTTCCAGCCCCAGCCTCTCCACCGATCCTCTGGTTACAAGCGCCGCCAGTTCGTCTCCAACATCGACTATCACTTCCATCCCAATCCGCGCGGGGAAAATATCAACTACTTTACCTTTAAAGGTATTGCGCGCGCTTGAAGAAACCGGCTTAGTCGAAAGTGTTATATCCTCACTTCTTATTATTATATTTCCTTCACCGTCTTTTTTATCCGTAAGAACACTGAATCTTATCCCGTTCCCGTTTGATATAAATTCTGAAACCCCTCCTTTATCCGCGGGTTCCGCAACAAGCCTGCCGTGGAAGAAATTTCTGATACCTACAAAGTCAGCGACAAATCCGGATATCGGACGGGTAAATATCTTCTCCGGATTATCAATTTGAACCACTGTTCCTTCCTCCATTACCCCCACCCTGTCGGCCAGCGACAACGCTTCTTCATAATCATGTGTTACATGAATAATTATAATACCCCTTCTTTTTAACCTTCTAAGAAGAGACCGTATTTCAGAACGCGCGCCCCTGTCCAGAGAAGATAGAGGCTCATCGAGAAGGAGACATCGCGGCCTTATCGCAAGAGCCCTGGCTAGGGCAACTCTCTGCGTCTCACCGCCGGAAAGTGTAGCGATATTTCTGCCCATAATCGAAGAAAAACCAAATTGTTCCGCCAGTTCATCTACTTTCTTCCTTATACCCTTGCCCTTTTCCCCCCGACACCTCAATCCGTAGGACACATTTTCCTCTACAGTAAGATGAGGGAAAAGAGCGCCATTCTGAAAAACAATTCCGATATCCCTCTTCTGTATCTTCTCAAAGGTTATATCTATGCCTCCAAGTAGAACCCTCCCTGTGTCCGGCATGCATATTCCCGCAATTGTCTCCAGAAGTACCGATTTGCCCACGCCGCTTGCCCCAAGAAGAACAAGATATTCTCCCTCCCTGGCCTCAAACGAAACATCACTTAGGTCAAATTCACCCAAATTTTTTGACAGGCCTTCAACTCTTAACATAATTTTTCCTGCCGGCAATATACCTAAAAAGGATAAAGAAAAGAAAACAAACGATTAGAAAAACAGCTGATACCGGGCGTGCGTATTTAAGACCAAAGGCTCCAAAACGCTCATATATAAGAACAGGCGTGATCATCGGATGGTAAGCTATTATTATAACCGCGCCGAATTCACTCATCCCCCTCGCCCACATTAAAACCAACCCTGAAAGAACAGAACGCCATGCAATAGGTATGGAAATAGTTAGAAAAACCCTCAAGGGCCCCGCTCCGAGGTTCATAGCCGCCTTTTCGAGTTCTTCAGGGACGGCGGCAAAGCCATCCCTGGCTGAATTAATAAGAAAAGGGATACTCACA
>JAGHBT010000251.1 GCA_021160845.1 bacterium
GTAATAGAAGCTGTAGGGGGAGAACATTCGATTACCAGCTCCCGGTTATCCATTAGAATTGTAGGGGGGATATTGGTAATGGTCCGCACCGAAAGTTTACCTACTTCAAGCTCTACAAGAACTTCCTCCGGGTCAACTCTAATATTATAACCTTCTGTATTTAATTTCACCTGTTCTTTGACTATACCTATTCTGTTTCTCAGATCAAGCTCATTGGTGGACAAAAAATGAATATCTCCGACAGTTGTCGAAGCCCCGCTTACCACCACCTTGTTCGGTATAATAACCGGATCGCCAACAATAATTCTTCTCTTTGAGACCCCCTCTCTATACGCCAGCTTTACCGGAACAGTCTTTTTCAAAACCCTTTGAAGATTCAACTCAATAAATTTGGGTTTATCCACCAATAAATTACTCCGGCTGATATCATTTGAAATTTCTATAATATTCGCAGAAAGGGGTATGTTAACCCATCCTTTTCTTATAACCGGGAGATCTACCACACCTCTAATCTTGCCGAATAACCTAAGTCTTATCAATTTGGCCCTTGTTTCTTTTATTGTTACTTCCATAAAATCAGGGATATCATTCACCACAATAAAACTGTCAGGTATACCGGCAAGCAGTAGGGGCACCTTGAAGGTTTGTTCATCAATATCCTGTGCGGTTACATGAATCCACAGGAATATGGCTAAAACAACTGAAATAATCTTTGCTTTATAACAATATGTAAATGTCCTGATAAAATTCTTCCTATTCAAGTATAAATTCACTCCTTCCCGCTTAATCGCAATTTCTGCCCCGGATGAATAGTCGAACCCTTACCCAAATTATTAAGAGAGCGGATGCTGCCAACCGGCAAACCATACTCCCTAGAGATACTCCACAGAGTTTCTCCCTTTTTTACAATATGTTCAATATAATTTATCTTACCCATATAAGTTTCAGCAATAGAATTTGATTCCAGAAAAGAGATAACACCCTCGGCAATCTCGCGGGCAATTGTATTTAAGACATCTCGTTTCCGTAACAACCTCACATCCCTGGGGTTTGACAGAAATGCCGCTTCGACAAGGATAGAAGGCATAGCCATAGATCTGAGTACCACAAAATTCGCCTGTTTGACACCTCTGAAGGGAATAGAATTTGTCTTCCCCATTTTTGCCGCGACACATTCAGCAAGGACGGAACTCTTGCTCATTACATCATTCTTCGTAAGATCAAGCAGGATTGATTGCACATCATCTTCGCGTACCTTATCCTTATTCCATAGCTCAAGCAGGAAATTTTCCCTCTCGGCAACTCTCTGCGCGTTCTTGTCAGTCGATCCATCGAGGGAAAGAAAATAGATCTCGGAGCCGCAAGCCCTGCTATGTGGGTAAGAATTCAAATGAACACTTACAAAACAATCTCCCCCGTGACTTCGGGCAATTTCTATTCTCTTGCCCAATGCGACATTGTAATCTCCCCTCCTCGTTAAAATCGCTTTGTACCCTTTAGTTTTGTTGATCGATTCGGCAAACATCCTACAAATTTGGAGGACAACATCCTTTTCCTTAATACCGGAACCTGAACACGCACCTGGATCACTGCCGCCATGGCCGGGATCGATTATAACAATTCTGTCTCCACTTGTAGCAATCAGTTTTGCCGTATTAATTTTCCTTTTAATCTCCTCCTCCGAAAAAGACTTTTTAAGATCAAAGACTATTCTGTATGGGTGACTCTTAAAAGGCTTCAACGCGAAATGATCAAAGTGGGTCTTTCGCGGCAGATCAAAAACAACCTGAGCGCTTGAACGAAGTCTGTTTATTCGTATCCTATCTATAACCCCGTTGTTTATTTCAGTCCCTTTTAACCCTGAAGAGAATTTGCCACCGGGAATATCAATCACTATTCTGTAAGGATTTGTCAGCTCTCTGACCCTATAAATCGATTCTCCGCTCATATCGAGCACAATTCTTATATGGTCGGGAGCTGTCCAGAAACGAATCTTCTTAATCTCTGAATAACGAGAAAGAACCGGCGAAGCAACACAATTAATCGTGAAAACAAAAGAAATACACAATATCAGGATGGCGAAAAATACACTGTTCAACTTATAATTCATTGGTATTACGTAGCCTTTGATTACAGACAACAGTTTTCGAAAAGTCTATTTGCTTTCCGAAAGGTATACAAGAAAAATCTGGATAATATTTAAATCCCGAAAGGCACTGCTATTCAAAATATAAATCCTCGGGAATGATATAATGAAGCGGATTTCTAGAAACACCCCTGAAAACAACTTCATAGTGAAGGTGTGAACCGGTTGACCGTCCTGTACTTCCAACAAGACCAATTACTTCGCCTCTTTTTATCCGCTGTCCTCTCTTTACCAGTATTCTTGACATGTGGGCGTATTTCGTTTCAAATCCAATCCTGTGGTTAACCTCTACAACGAGCCCAAATCCGCCGTTTTCCCCTGCTATCGTAACAACACCATCCGCTGTAGTCGTAACCGGAGTACCATTTCTGGCACAAAAATCAACCCCCTTATGCATAGCAAGCCGTCCTGAGAATGGATCCATCCGTGGCCCATATCCGCTTGAAACAAACCCTCCTTTAAGAGGACGGATGGTTGGCGTACAATCTCTTATCTTCTTCTCTTTTTGGAGAATATCCATTATATCTTTGTAATTTTCCAGCTCAAGCCTCGATTGACGAAACAGCTTGTCGAGATTCTTTTTGCTGGAACTGGACAAATAATCCGAGACATCCCCGTCCACAACCACACCATACGGGGCAGGTCCGCCAACACCAACTTGCCATACGTCTTTTGATAGCGGATCCATCCCGGCGAGCATTCTTACCCTATTTTGAAGTTCAAAGTTGTTATCCATTCTTTTATTCAGATTATTTACCCTCGCGCTGAACTCGTCTAGCTTACCGTGGAGTTTGACATTTTCACGTTGCAAATTCACCATTTCAAAGTTCTTTCTCTGCACTCCGGCATATTTTATACTGGAAAAAACAAAAACAGCCATTAAAAACAGGAAGAAAGCAAAGCTGAAGACAACAAGCATTCTATGAATTCTTATCGATTTAACGCCCGCGTTTCCACGGCGAACATATAAAAATGTTAAGTATTTATCCATAATTCTATAAAAATAGGTTAAAGAGCATAGATTCCTGCCACTCAGTGAATCTACTCACATTAAAAATTCGTGTCAATTACTAAAGTGCAAACACTATTCCAGTTCTAATCAATTAAGGGAAAAAATCTCTCATAATGAGGACGGGCAGAGAAATCCCTACCCGTTTATTTATATTATCCAACCGAACTTTAATTACTAATCCTCAACATACCCCTCAAGATATTTACTCCGCGTAACATGACGAAGTCTGGTAATAGCCTTTTCCTTGATCTGACGAATTCTTTCTCTGGTAAGATCCATCTTTCTGCCAATTTCCTCAAGGGTTAACGGTTCTTCTCCTGTAAGCCCAAAATACATTACAAGAATTTTTCTTTCTCTTTCCGTAAGAGTATCAAGGGTTTTTCGCATATCTTTACCCAATGAATTATCATAGGTCATTTTATCCGCTGATTCCTGTTTATCATCCACAAGATAATCAACAAGTGAATTTTCATCAGGATCATCATTGAAAGAGGTGTCGAGAGAAAGATGACTATTCGCTATCTTCATAGTATTTCTGACTTCTTCTATAGAAAGATCAAGCTCCTTCGCTATTTCATCAACTTCCGGAGTACGGCCAAGTTGTTGATCAAGCTGCCGCGAAACCTTTCCAATACGGTACAAAGTCCCCGCCCTGTTAAGAGGCAACCTCACAATACGAGACTGCTCGGCAAGAGACTGAAGCATAGCCTGTCTAATCCACCATACGGCATAGGAGATAAATTTAAATCCGCGGTTTTCATCGAATCTATGAGCGGCTTTTATCAATCCAAGATTACCCTCATTAATAAGATCGGCAAGAGAAAGGCCCTGGTTTACATACTGCTTCGCTATCGAAACAACAAAACGCAGATTGGCTTTTACCAGTCGATGCAGAGCATCCTGATCTCCCTCTCTTATCTTTTTGGCTAGTTCTTTTTCATCCGCTCTCTTCAGTAAAGAAGTATTGTTTATCTCCTTAAGATACAAATCGAGACTTCTCTCTCCCAAATAATCCTTGTTTTTGTAGTACATCAAATTGCCCCCTGTTAAAAATTTCTGATCTTTTTATTGCCTTTTCTCAACGCTCGCCGGCCAAACCCATTTTATCCTTACTCAATTACAGAAAGCTGTCCCACTTAATTTTTTCCACAACTTCCAGTAACTAAATAATTAGCTTTTACAAGGTGGGGATGTTATTCCGGCTCTGCCTTTTCACGCAACCTAGTTTAAGTTCAAAACTACTTCCTGACACCATCATGGCAAAGTTTACACCAAACTACAATCTTTGTCAAGCCGGATTATCAGTAATAATTGGTACTCATAAGGACATAATAAAATATTTCACTCTTATTCCTGCCTTATTTCCTAATATACTCTATATTACTCTGTATTACTGCCTATTCCTAATATTTTGAATGCCAATCCACCTGCAAC
>JAGHBT010000060.1 GCA_021160845.1 bacterium
ATTTTACGGCTATCTCTCTGGGGCACGCCCTCGGCAATCATGATAACCGTTCTTATGCTATCTGTTTCCAGAGCTTCCATTGTTGAATCGGCGCTTGAGCGTTCCGAGGCGAAGTTTACCATTACATCCGCTTCGGGGTGGGCCTCTGTTGCTTCCTTAACCGATATGAATCTGGGTAGGCGTATCTCCTTGGTTCCCCAGAACAGCTTGTAGTAGCCTCCGCCCGATGGCGTAATAAAGCCAACTACGCTGGGTTCTTCTCTCTGGGAAAGATAATCAAAATCAAGCATCCTTTGCGCAGCCGTTGATTGTGAGCCGTAGATAAATGATTTTGTGTTTTTGTCAAAGAGTTCGTATTCTTCCATTTTTTATACCTCTTTTCCCTGCAGGGCCATTGAAACAATTTTGGTCATATGTGTTTCAGGTCCATAGACCTCTACGGGCAGGCCAAGTTTCTTTCCCATCTTTCTCATGTTCGCGAGGCCCTCCTTGTAGTTTGGTCCGCCTCTTCTCACGTATATCTTCACATCTGTTTTCTTGAGCGCTTCGGAATACTCTTCTATGGCATCGATGATACCGGTGAAGGTCTTGGCAACATCCGTGAAGTTAGCGATCCCACCGCCGATTATAAGGAATTTTGACCTTCCTTTAGAATCCTTTTTCTCGGTCATCAGTTTCAATATGGTTCTTGTGTAAGCTTGGGTTAGCTCTCTTGTTGGGTTGCCGCTGTATTCTCCGTAGTTAGCAAGTTCTTTGGCAAAGCCCAGGTCAGCTACAGTGTCGGCGAAGATAACACTGGCGCCACCTCCCGCCACGAGTGTCCATACGCGGCCTTCGGGGTTAAGGACGGTGAGTTTTAACGAGGCGCCTGTTCTCTCGTCAAGCTCGCTTATGTATTGTTCTTCTTTTGTGCCTTTAAGCCCGAATGGCTTTGGAAAGGTTACGTCCTTCCATTCTTCCGCGCACTGAAACGAGGCGTAATCGTCAAGCTTTGCCACCGTGTCTAGGGGGATAATAGCGCCATCCACGAAAGTGATTGGATTAAATTCCAGATAGGTGAAATGGTAGTCAACTGACATCCTGTATAGAGCCGTAATGAACTCTGTCATTTTCTCCCGTTTGTCACCCAGCTCGTCCGGGAGAAAACCGGCGAAATCGAGGTTATCTATAGTGGATAGGATCGGAATCTCCAGTGTTACAACAGAATCCCATACCTCCTCGATATCCACCCCGCCCTTTAGAGAGAAGTGGATCGTATCGCCGTCTCTGCCGGTTGTTATGGCAAGGTAATATTCCTCTTCGTGCGGGAAGAATTTCTCCACGAGAAAATGGGTTAGAATACCGGTGGTTTCTCCGGTTGTCTGAGTAATGGTAACCTTTTTGTTCATGTGCTCTTTTATCCAGGCCTTTACTTCTTTCCAGTTTTTATTCACGAATAGAAGATTGTTCTTCCCGCGCTTACCGAAAAGCTGGTCCGGTTTGGCCACGAGTTTCTCGTTTTCCAGCCAGGGGTATTCCCCGGTCAGGTCGTCAAGGTTGGTGTCCGGAGAAATGAGCACCTGTTTTGTTTCGAGTTTCAGATCGCTTTTGGTGAAATTTGACAATCCCTTAGCGATCATCCTCTTAGCGTCGAATTCTCTAATACCTTTCTCTGCCATGTTTTAACACCTCTTTGTTTTATTTTACCTGTTTTTTAACCCACGGTAGTTTCCCTCCGACTTTTAATATTTCTTTATCCAGATCGGAAAGGGAATGTTCAAGCTCTATCTCTAGTCCACTTGTCTTGTTCGTCAGTTTCACGATTTCATCAAGATTGCCTATCTCTATCGAGATGTTGTCTCCCTGATCGATATTGTCATAGTCCTCGGGATTTTTAAAGGTCAGCGGGACAATGCCGAAGTTGACAAGATTGGCTAGGTGAATCCTCGCGAAAGATTTAACGATAACCGCCTTTATGCCAAGGTACTTGGGCGCAATGGCGGCGTGTTCCCTGCTGGAACCCTGCCCGTAATTTTCTCCTCCAATTATAAAACCGCCCTTTTTATCAAGAGCGCGCTGCGGAAAGGTGTCGTCGATCACGCCGAAAACAAACTTGGATATTTCCGGAATGTTGCTTCTAAATGGAAGTATCTTTGCTCCAGCGGGCATGATGTGGTCGGTTGTGATGTCGTCCTCAACCTTTAGAAGCGCTTCGCCTTCCAGATTGTTTGGCAGAGGGGGAAAGTCGGGCAATGGTTTTATGTTAGGGCCTCTGATGATCTCTATCTTTTCTGATTCGGTGGGCGAAAGGGGCGGCATGAACATGTTGTCATTAATATTGAACTTGTCCGGCATCTTTACGCCAGTATATTTGCCCAGGTCGCGCGGGTCCGTTAAAATTCCCGTAATAGACGTGGCTGCTGCAGTCTCGGGGCTTACAAGATAGATATCAGCATCTTTTGTACCGCTCCTTCCAAGGAAGTTCCTATTGAAGGTTCTAACGGAAACGGCTCCGGAAGGAGGAGCTGCTCCCATGCCGATACATGGTCCGCATGCGTTCTCCAGGATGCGCGCGCCTGCTTGTATCAGGTAGCCCATCTCGCCGCTTTCGATAAGGTGGTCCACAACTTGTCTGGAACCTGAACTAATTGTTAAATGAAGGGACTCTGAAATGGTTTTCCCATTGAGAATTCCGGCGACCCTTTTCATATCTAAAAGTGAGGAATTTGTGCATGAACCGATAGCGACTTGCTGAACCTTGAGTCCGGCTAGCTCTTTAACTGTCTTGACATTGCCGGGGCTATGTGGAATAGCCACCAATGGTTCAACTTCGCTCAGGTTTATCTCCAGTACTTTATCATAGTCGGCGTCTTCACCGGGTATAAATTCTACCCAGGAATCCCCGCGCTCCTGTGCTTCCAGGAATCCTTTTGTGATCTCGTCACTGGGGAATATGCTGGTTGTGGCTCCTGTTTCGGTGCCCATATTGGTTATAGTAGCTCTTTCAGGTACACTGAGCGTTTTTACTCCGGGGCCGTAATACTCTAATACATATCCTACGCCCCCTTTAACCCCCAACCTTCTTAATATTTCCAGTATTATGTCTTTTGCGCTGACCCAATCGGATAGTTTGCCAGTTAGCTTGATGCCCATGACCCGGGGATATTTAATCCTGTAAGGCATCCCGGCCATGGAAACGCTGACATCCAACCCGCCTGCTCCAATCGCGAAACTGCCAATTCCGCCCGCTGTTGGTGTATGACTATCTGAACCAATCAGGGTTTTGCCCGGCTTCGCGAATCTTTCCAGATGGAGTTGATGACATATTCCGTTACCAGGTCTTGAAAAATGAATCCCGAACCTCTGTGCTATCGATTGTAGATAGAGGTGATCGTCAGGGTTCCTAAAATCAGATTGGAGTGTATTGTGGTCAACATAGCTTACGCTCAGCTCGGTTTTGACCCTTGGGATCCCGATGGCCTCGAACTGCAGGTAAGCCATTGTCCCGGTCGCGTCCTGTGTGAGGGTCTGGTCTATTTTCAGCGCGACCTCTTTTCCTATGACTGCTTCTCCCTCGACGATGTGATTTTTTAATATCGTCTTGGTAATGGTATTGCCCATGCTCATTTCCTCCTGTTTTAAGCTTGGCAATGACAGCTAAAAACTTGCATATTACATACTATAATTTATTATGCACTGTCACTATAATAGAATGAATGTAAATAGCAAATAATTCCTGCAAATTTAAGGAAAAAGTTGGAGAAAAGTTAAAGAATTAAAGCAATTCCTCAATTAACGGAATAAATGAAAGGATTTTCTTCGAAGGTATTTCCAATTTTTATTAAATTTAAAAAATAGATTCAAATAGTTGAATTATTTCGGTGTTTGTCTTATTGTTCAATTCATGTAGGTAGGATAACTTTTTTTCAGGTGCAGGTTTATAAAATATGGAGGGTTGATAAATGAGGAAGATTGTAAAAATGCCTGGGGATGGTATAGGAAAAGTAGTGTTGCCTGAAGCGATCAGGGTATTAGAAGCCGCTGGCTTCGAGGCTGAATATATACACGCGGATATTGGTTGGGAATTCTGGTGTAATGAGGGAAACCCACTGCCAAAGCGTACGTTAGACATCCTGGAGGAACACAAGATAGCTCTTTTTGGAGCAATCACTTCTAAACCAAAAGCGGAAGCCGCTAAGCAGCTCGCGGCCGAGCTGCGGGATAAAGGTTATGTGTATTATAGCCCTATTGTTGGATTAAGGCAGCATTTTAATCTCGATATCTGCACGAGGCCGTGTAAGACCTTTAAAGGAAATCCCTTAAACTTTATCAGGCGTGGGAAAGATGGTATAATAGAAGAGCCTGAAATTGATGTAGTGATCTTCAGGCAGAATACAGAGGGTTTATATTGCGGAGTTGAATGGACCGATCCGCCGGAAGATGTTTATAAAGCATTCAATACTCATCCGAAAATGAAAAATTTCGCTTCCTGCCCAAAAGAAGAATTGGCGATTTCCACCAGAATTTTTACAAAAAAGGCCACTGAAAGAATACTCAGAGCCGCCTTTGAACACGCCAGCAAGTTCGGTTATAAATCTGTTACCGTTTGCGAAAAAGCGAATGTAATCAGAGAAACCTCCGGGATGATGCTTGCGATGGCAAAAGAAATGGTCACCGAATATGAAGGCATTGATCTGCGGAGCACCAACATAGACGCTCAGATGATGTGGCTTACCAAAAATCCTGAAAGCTATGGGGTACTGGTCAGCGGAAATATGTTTGGTGATATAGCTTCTGATGGTTTCGCCGGGCTTATAGGGGGGCTTGGGTTTGCCTGCTCGGCTAATGTTGGTGAAAATATCGCGATATTTGAGCCTACTCATGGATCAGCTCCAAAATACGCTTCTTATGAAAGGTCGATTGTAAATCCAATTGCGATGATACTTTCAGCGTGTTTGATGCTTGACCATATCGGCGAAACGGAGATGGCGGAAAAGATCAGAAACGCCGTTTTGGAGGTTGTACAAGAGGGTAAGGTAAGAACCTATGATATGATGAAGTTAAAGGGTTCTCCGGAAGTCTTGGATAATGGCGCTGTTTCTACCACCGAGATGACTGATGCTATAATCGCGAAATTGTAGTAAAACAGGGGAGATAAATATGGATGTTAAAGAATTATGGCCCGAACTTGAGTGGATCAAAGAGAAGGAATTAAGGGATAACACTGAAAAAACCTGGGAGCTGGCATTTTCAAGAAGTGTTTTAAAGGCGGAGGACTTGTTAACGATCCCATTTACCCTTCTGTGTGAAGGCGATGTTGCAACCTTCATGGAGCACAAACGCTGTGTTGTCCATATTTCAAAAAAATCGGGCGAGCAAATGAATAAATTCTTCAAAGAAAAACTGCCCGTAGATATGGATATTCTGATTTCAGGAGCTATTCTCTGTGACGTCGGTAAGCTCTTGGAGTATGATTATGACAGTGAAGGCAATCTTATTCAGGGGGATTACGGCAAGTATTTAAGGCATCCATTTTCAGGGGTTTCCATTGCCGAGGAGTGTGGAATACCAAAAGAGGTTTTACATATAATAGCAGCGCACGCGGGAGAGGGCGATAAGGTCAAAAGGTCCACCGAAGCCTATATTGTCCACCACGCTGATTTTATGACATTTCTTCCATTCAAGGAAAGACTGAAATAGAGGAACTATCAAAAGAGGGATAGTTTGTTTTGCAAAGGGGGGACACCATTCATAGGGTGCCCCCCTTTAATCTTGGCCTAATCGCAAATTATGTATAAATATTACGATTTGAATCGCTATTTATTGTGGAATATGGTTGGGAAGAATCTTGACAAAAATTCAAATTTCCTATAGCATAACAAAATAATCGGCGATCAAATAAAAAATTACATATGCAAGGGGGTAATCCGATGTTTTGTGGCTTATGTAGGTTGAATTGCTTTGGCAAGATGCTTTTAATCTCATTATCGGC
>JAGHBT010000076.1 GCA_021160845.1 bacterium
ATCTTATAATCATTGATCAGTATGTAACCTCTCTACCAAATAATTTAGTTTTTTATATTGTTATCCTATTGATTTTCCCTCGAAAATTGAAACTTTTTTTAGTTTCAGGAATACAAAAGGTAAGTGGGAGAAACAGAAAATTGTTCATTGATCGGAGTGAAGTTTCATAGGAGGAATAGGATATGAAAAATGTAGGCTTAACAGTGCTTGCTTTATTTATTGGGGTTTCACTATCTTTGGCGAATTGCGCTTACGCGGAGCAACCCCAAGTTGTGATTATTGGTCAAGATGAAGATGTAAATAGTGAAAAAGCTTTTCTTGGCATTTACATGTCCGATGTTTCTGAAGAGATAATTAAAGATATGGAATATCCGTACGACAAGGGTGTTCTGATAATGGAGGTAATAGACGACAGTCCGGCACAGGAAGCAGGGTTGCGTGACGATGACATTATTTACATCTTTGATGGTAATAAGATCGATGATACAAAGGATCTTTCCCGTTTGGTAAAGGGGAAAACCCCGGGTGACAGGGTTGAGGTTGTTTTCTTTAGAAAGGGAGACAGAAAAAGGGTTAATGTTAATCTTACTGGCAAGAAACAAGATTCTTATACAGTGCAATATGATTGGGATGAATACGCTGATAAAATGGGGGAAATGGGTAAACATGTAGGCAGGTCCATAGGTGGTGTTATTGACAAGTATTTTGGAGCTTACGGCATTGAGGGTCTTGCGCTTTCTGATCTCGATGAAGACATGGCGCGATATTTTAACTTTGATAAAAACAAAGGTGTTCTTGTAACTGGAGTTTCAGGGAAAACCGCTGCGAAGAAAGCAGGGGTTAAGAGTGGTGATATTACTATTGAGGTAAATGGTAAGGAGATAGGCTCGGTTGAAGATTATAATGAAGCTTTGAAAGATTGTGATGAAGAATTCAAATTGGTTGTTGTACGCAAGGGGGAAAAAATTGAATTTAACTTTAAACCCGAAGATATTGAAAAGCACAAGCACTTTGGTTTACCGGAAAGGAAAATTTACAAGATTGAAATTCCGGGAGGGAACAAGACTTTTGATATAATAACCAAAGAGCGTATTGGTTTAGATAATAAGTTTAAGGAGCTGAAACCATTACATAAAGAGCTTGTAATCCTAAAGGAAGAAACAGAAAAGTCTTTGGAAAAGAATCTCAAAGATATTGAAAACAGAATGAAAGATATTGAGAAACGCCTTAAAGAACTTGAAGAAAAAAGGAATTGATCTTTTAGTACCCCCATTGAGGGCTTGCTATGGCAGCGAGCCCTTTTTTGATTAGTATTGGAAATATAGGTGGATTTTGCCTGATTGCAGGATTATGCAAAAGGGGGACACCTTTTATCCCTCTATTAACAACTTGAAAATCTTTTGACAGTATGGGAAAAATAGTTTACTGTCTACCTTGTTTAAAGCTAAATTGGAGTTTGTCATCCTGGGGATCATATTGCGTGTTTTATCAGGAGTGTAAAATGAATGAAATACAGGAAAACAACGAAGTTGAAGGAAATGAAACCGGGGTACCTGAAGGAGGTTTTCTGACCTCAATCGGGGATATCTTTCTTGAGCCCAACAAGGTGTTTAATCGGATAGACGCCGGACTCCAGTGGTGGAAAGCCTTTATTGTTCTGGGTGCGATCCAGATTATCATCGGCTGGTTTAGCTTGCCTATCCAGCGTCAAATATTATCTCTTAATGAAAGAGGAATGAACGAAGAACAGCTCGACAGGGCTTTGAAACAAGTGGATAAGTTTGGATTTGTCGGCTTGATACTTGCTCCTGTTGCAATTCTCGTTATTTATTTAATTTGCGCATGGATAGTTAATGTCGGCGCAAACCTTTTGAGTGGGCGTTCGGATTATAAAAAGGCTCTAAGCCTTGTGACTTTTGCCGGTTTTATCGCCATCGTTGAACAGATTATCAGTGTTATTATTATCAGGCTAAGAGGTGTTGAACTCATAGAATCGTCAAAAAGCGCCAAGATTTCTCTTAGCCTCGTACCACTATTCCAGGATTTGGGGGCGTTTTGGGAGTCCTTTCTTGAGAGTTTTAGTGTTTTTGGTATATGGTACTATATTGTTTTAACACTTGGAATCGCCTCCATTTTCAGGATGGATATAAAAAAATCGGCAATTCCGGTTTTTATTCTCTGGATAATTTCTATGTTATTTTTATATTTAGGTAAAGCACTTGGTAGTGTTTGATAATTTTATCGGATAGATTACAAAAGGGTCTATTCCAGCGTGGTTGTGTAAAGGAGTGGATTTTTGGTTATTCAGAAAAATGTTTATCTTTAATTATTGTGAGAATCGGAGGTTATCTTTGAAGAAATACGAAATCAGTGAATTAAGAAATGTCGCGTTTGTCGGTCATCAATCATCGGGAAAAACCTCTCTATGTGAAGCTATTCTTTTCAATGCTGGTATTATAAATAGAATAGGAAAAATAGAAGAAGGTAATACGCTAATGGATTCGGACCCCGAAGAGATTAAGAGGAAGATTTCTGTGTCTTCAAATATCTCGGTAATGGAATATAATAAGAAAAAGATAAATCTTCTCGACACTCCGGGATACGAGGATTTTATTGGCCAGACTATGGGTGTTATGAAGGTGGTAGAGGGAGGGATTATTGTTGTAAGCGCCGAGCATGGTGTCGAATCCGGCACTGAAAAAATATGGAATTATCTCGCGAAAAATAAACTTCCCCGAATTATCTGTGTGAACAAAATGGATAAAGAACATGCAGATTTTGATAAATGTGTAAAAGATGCTCAGGATCTTCTTGGGAAAATGGTTATGCCTCTTATGCTTCCAGTGGGGCAGGGGAATGAATTCGAGGGTGTAATAAACATTCTGAAGAAAAAAGCGTATATATATTCGGGAGATACCAAAGGAAATTTCAAAGAGGAGGAAATACCCGATCAAATGGTTGACAAGACGGCTGAATGGAGGCAGAAACTGCAGGATTTTGCCGCGGAAACCGACGATTCACTTCTCGAAAGGTTTCTTGAATCCGGTGAGCTTACGGATGAAGAACTGGTTAGTGGGTTAGGTGAGGCATGCCGTCAGGGAACTCTTGTTCCTTTGGTTGTTACATCGGCCACGGCCAATATTGGAGTCAACCAACTTGTCGAGATGTTTGTAGAGATGCTTCCTTCTCCCGAGTGGCGGAGTGAGATGGAAGTAGAATCTGTTTTGTCAGGTGAAATGAAGACTATTAAAATTGATAAAGGCTCACCTGTAGTGGCGTTTGTTTTTAAGGCTCTTTCGGAGAAGGATCTTGGTGATCTGTCATATCTAAAGGTTTTCTCGGGTGAAGTTGTTGGTAGCCAGGATTTGTATAACGCGAATGAAGAATCGTCTGAACGAATAGGTCAGCTCTTCTTTGTCCAGGGGAAGAAAAAAATAGATACTAATTCTATCCCCACCGGCGATATCGGCGCGGCCGTGAAACTGAAAAAGGCAAAAGTTAATAGTACTATCTGCGAGAAGAAAAACCCTGTTCTGGTTCCGAAAATTGACTGTCCTTCTCCCTCAATTCGAACCGGCATTGTTCCCAAAGTAAAGGGAGAAATGGACAAGGTTGGGATGGGGCTCAACAAACTTGCCGATGAGGATATAAGTTTCAGCGTTGAGAGCAATCAACAGTTAAGACAAACCGTACTTTCCGGGCAGGGTGAACAGCATTTTGATGTAATACTAAGCAGGCTGAAGGAAAGATACAATGTGGATGTTGAGATGGTTCCTCCCAAGGTGGAGTATTTGGAGACAATTTCTGCTTCCGCTTCAGCCCGGGGAAAACATAAGAAACAGAGCGGCGGAAGAGGTCAGTATGGTGATGTTTACTTGAGGCTCGAGCCACTTTCGAGGGGTGCAGGTTTCGAATTTGTGAATGAAGTAGTGGGTGGCAATGTACCTACGAAGCATATCCCGGCGGTTGAAAAGGGAATTGTTGAATCAATGGAAAAAGGGGTGTTGGCCGGCTTCAAAATTGTGGATTTAAAAGTAACACTCTATGATGGATCTTATCATAGCGTTGATTCCTCAG
>JAGHBT010000335.1 GCA_021160845.1 bacterium
GCTGTTGAGCCACTTAAGATCAATATGATATTGGTTTATCAAATAATAAGCCACACCAACATCTGTAATCACAAGTAATAAAACAACAAGTACCCCAATCTTCCAAGGTGAAGTTAAAACCGGCTTTTTCTTCTTTCTTCTCACTTTTTTTCTCCTTACTGATATACAAAAATACTGCCTGTCAATTAGTTGATTGAAGGCTGAAAATGTTCTCACTGCAATTTCACAAGATTTTTCCGCAAAGATTATGCCAAGGCTCTAAGTACGGGGGAATGCCGAATCATTAGTCCCCAACAAGGGATTTTGAGGGACAATAATGACTTAAGAGAAATTTGCACACTCTAACATAGTGCGTTTTGCGAAAGAAGAGCTACGGATTTGATTGCTTCCCGGCATTAGATACCCAATGCCGCAGAACACCCACTTATTATCGGACTATATAAAAAACACCACTCATTTCAATCGTTATATGTGTGCTCTGTAAAAGGTCGGCGTTATATTCTACTTATCAGTAATTATCGAATAATAAGAAGAAAATCTGTCCTCAATAACATTATTATTTGGGTTTAAATTTTTATCATCGGCCTCTTTAATATCAATTTCAACAACCTTTAAAGATTCACTCTTGTCGCCAGCAGAAACCAGAATTTCCCCATTTGGACTGACAATCTGACTCTTGCCTGTGAACTCAAGGCGAACAGGACCTCTACGTTCAATCCCGATCCTGTTGGCCGTTATCGCGAAAACTCTGTTCTCGATACACCTGGTGACCATCGCATTCTGGCCGTATGGCAACACCAGATTACTTGGATGACACAGTATTTGAGCTCCTTTCAGAGTCAGGGTGCGGGATACTTCGGGAAAGAGCCAATCAAAACAAATCATAAAACCGAGTTTCGCTTCATCGGTCGATTTAACCTTCAGTGATGTCCCATGATCAAAAAGTAATTTTTCACGGTCGAAAAGATGTACTTTACGATATAAATCGATCTTCCCCTTCGAATCAACAAATACAGCAGAGTTGTATATCTTCCCTTTTACTTTCTGAGCAATCCCAAAAACAATATTTAGGTTTTTCTTTTTTGCTACTTTTCTGATCTCGTTGGTTGTATACCCATCCGGCACAGTTTCGGCAAGTGAAGCAAGTTCTTTTTTATTCTTGAACAGATAACCTGTATTGAACAACTCCGGGAGAACTATAGTCGCGTTACTAACCCTGCCAAGCAAAGTTACAGCTTTTTTTACATTCTTTTTAACATCCCCAAACTTACAACGCATCTGCAAAAACCCAACCCTCATTTCGACACTCCTTGCTCAACGTTAAGTATTTACTTTTTATATAAAACCAATTTAAAAATTCAAAATCAGTCTAAAAACACCACAAGTACTGGTAAAAAGACATGCTAACAAACTTCAAGAATTCATTCAAGCATTTCTTTATTAATATTTTCTTCACATGGCATAATGCTTGCAATTTCATCCGGTCACATGAAAAGCATCTTTTAGGTTCGACAACGGAGTACAACTATGCCGGTCACCACGACTAACTACACAAAGATAGGTCATGACCCCAATTCTACGAAGCAACAGCGCATATATTTCTATATGATGAACAATTTTCTATACAGCCGGCTCGATAGTAATTTTCCAACAAATGCAATATTCTATGACGAAGACGTGAATGTTTATATTGCAAATCTACTTACTTCAATTTCAGATTCGCAATACCACAAAAGGATAACAAAATATGTGACCCCATACGACCAAGTCTTGAACGAACTTCTAAAAAATGTTTCTGACCCTCGCGAGAAATACATCGCTTACAAATCAAATGCAGATTTCCTACTTATATCTCTCGGGATATTTGATAATCCAAAACGTATGAAACCAAATTCAACGCCACATATGAACTTTTCCCCTAGAGCCTATAGCGGAAGAGGTAAAATATATTATGAGCTAGCTCAATCCTACCTCTACAAAACCTCCAGCAGAAAATCGGCGATTGGTGATGTTCTTGGAAAACTAGCGCAAAGATTCGAAGATTACGCAAGTGCCCTTTCTTTATTGAAGGGTAAATATTTTAACTTTTACAAACAAATAACGCCGGGGGAAATGTATCATTTTGAGCAATCTGTTCTGAAATATAACGAGAGCGATAAACTTGCTAAACTACATAACAGATTTCTCGATATTTACTCTGAATATCAAAAAAACCAATCAACATCCCTAAAAAAAGCTATAAATAAAGTAACAAACGAGATAGTAGAAATCGATCCTTCTTTCAATTTTAGAATATCCTAACAGATTAGGCTTTTCTTATAAATCTACCGGTTAGCTTGAAAACTTCTTCAGCCTTTTCCTCTTTGACAATAATATGTCCACCCTTTTCCAAAAGAACAAACTCCGATTTCCTGTTATTCGAATGACGTTTTAGAAAGGCATAGCCCTTGAGTGAAAGTACAGGGTCATCGATTGACTGAACTACCAAAAAAGCCTGTTTTATTGTCTTGGTTTGCGATCTGGTCCGCTGAATAAATTCCGCTATCGTATATTTTGTAGGATCAATCCGTTTCGCTAATCCGGGTGTACCTTTCAATATGTATTGGAAAAAAAGATTCCCGCGGTCTCTGAGAAAAAGGGCGGGAGAAAGCAAAACAGTTCTATTAATATCAAATTTTTTCATCAGGTTCAGGGCTATCAACCCGCCAAAACTAAATCCTATAACAGCCGTGTCGGCAGAATAATCCAGCAGTGTGTCCAGAACAATTTCAGATTCAGACAGACACGCACTCCATGTATTTCTGTTTGTGGCTCTTCTTTTTGTTCCATCGTAGTCCCGAATACCATGAAACAAACCCCGCATATAATCTTTTAACCCCTTATTGCCTTTGTTTATCTGTAGAGGCAACCTTATAGCATAAACAGTAAATCCAAGATTATAAAGATAGTCACCTAAACCCCTCATTTCAGCTGGACTGCCGCCGGCGCCATGTATAAGTATACATGCAGGGGCTTTGTGTTCTTGAAGAAGTAAAAAACTTCTTTTTTCCATAGGAATATTATTCTTTCTCTCTATATAC
>JAGHBT010000038.1 GCA_021160845.1 bacterium
ATCCCAAAAGACGACAAAGGTTTTGACTCTATACCCTTGGAAGATTTCCTCAATTACTTGCAGGCTGAAAGGTTCATTGAAGAAAAAAGAGGTGAGGATACTAAAAAACACAATGACTTGATTGAAGAGATTCAGAAAAAGCTATTTCTTTTATGCAACACGCAATATACAGAAATTCCTAAAGAATACGAAAAGGACGAGGAATTGGGGGGAAATAGATATTATTATCATGAAAAATTAGCAAAAAAGTTGCTCCAAAGGCCTGTTAATCTGAGGCGCGTTAATCTCTTTACCACGAATTATGACTTGTCTTTTGAATATGCTTTTGATAACGCGGGCATCCATTCTATCAACGGCTTTTCTGGCTTCCAGCGCCGCTGCTTTTGCCCGGAAACTTACGATTACGACATTTATTATCCGGGACAAACAACCAGTGGAAAAGTCAATCGCGCGGAAAAAGTGATAAGATATTACAAATTACATGGCTCTCTTTCATGGATATATAAAGAACCGGATGCTGGGAATTTATATGGAATTGAAGAAGTCGTTATTGACAATGATAAACCAGAAAATGAGCTGGTAATTTATCCCTGCGCTACAAAAAAAGCATTTACCTTGGATTTGCCTTATTCCGAGCTTTTCCGGCTTTTTTCTTGCGCTATAAAACAAAGCCAAGCCGTACTATTTTGTCTTGGATATTCATTTAACGACGAACACATTAATAACATTATTTACCAAGCGCTTTCTATTCCTTCTTTCACATTATTTGTCATTGATTATAAAAGTACCGAAAATTCGGAGATAAAAAAACTTCGAACCTTAGATGACCCTCGCATTATAGTAATTGAAGGTGAATTCGCTAAATTTACAAAATTTGTATCAGAAATTTTGCCAGATTTATATGAAGAAAAAGATGATATTAAGATTGCTAAAACAATCAAGGAGTTAATAGGGACTGTGAATAACGCCAACCCGGATGAAAACAGCAAACCGGAGGACTCGGATGTCTGAACGGCAAATAGGGAGAGTTGTTTCTGTAGATAATTCCCGGGTTTTTATTCGGCTTGATGATGAATTAACCAGCATTCATAAAAGCGGTTTAAATGATATTTATGAAGTGGCGCGAATTAATTCTTACCTAATTATCCCTATCGGCTCAGACAGAATTGTCGCTATGATCACAAGAGTGAAGATGCAGGAAGAAACGGAATTTGACAAAGATAAACAATCTATTTCTCTGCCATCTTCCTCTCGATATGTTACGGCAACCATGTTGGGCACAATTGAAGGCGGAGATGGTAAGGAACAATTCATTCTGGGTGTATACAATTTTCCTGTTCTTGATAATCCTGTCTGGTATGTTACTGCTGATGACTTGGATAAAATATTTGATTATAAAGGAAATGGGGACATCGATTACTCAAAAGATTTTTATCTCCCGATCGGTAAATCTCCAGCTTTTCCTGATTACGATGTCAAGATCTGTCCTGACCAGCTTTTTGCAAAGCATGCGGCAATATTGGGAAATACAGGTTCAGGTAAGTCTTGCACCTTGGCGTCAATACTCCATTCGCTTTTCAACTATCGATTCAAGGAAAATAACGATAACTATTTAGAAAACGCTCATTTTATAATATTTGACATCAACGGAGAATATAAGAACGCTCTTATCGCTAACGAAGAGATTTTCAAAAGAATAAATGCCTTCCATATAGATAACGAAGGGCTGAAGGTTCCTTACTGGTTTATGAATTGGGACGACTTTGATTATCTCTTTGAACCGGGGGCCGGCACACAGGCACCCATTTTGAAAAGAGCTGTAGGACTGGCAAGAAATAGCAAGCAAGCTGAATCCAAAAAGTGTTTATCGCCTTTTTTAATGAAGAGAATAAGAATCTTAATTGATGCTTCTTCTGAAGATTTAAAGAAACAAACAGGAGAAAGTGATTATGGAAAGTGGAAATGGAAAGAAAATAATGAAATATTGAAACTGGCAGATGTAATACTCAGCAATGGAGATAAAACTAGAAACATCGGCAACAAAATAAAGGAATTAGGGGAAAAAAGCAACTTCACCGATATCGGCAAACAAGATACAACACTTTGCGAAATCAATAAACTCTATTCTGAATATATTGAGGATTATAGGCAGAATCAAATTACAAACGATAAGAATATCGACCTTCCAACATGGTTCAATTACCAGGAACTTATAGCAAAATTCATTGATGCCGCTATTGAAGAGCAAGAAGGCTCAAGTTCACGTATTTCTGAATATTTGTCTACTTTGCGATTGCGGCTTGAAAGCTTTCTAAATGACCAGCGCATTGCAGTACCTTTATTATTGAGTACAGAAGAGGAATTTAGTGATTCTCTAGCAAAATTTCTATCATTTATTTTAGGTGACTTCTACAGGTTATTCAAGGAAGAAGATAAGGATCTTTTCTCAAGCTACTATGCAGACTGCTCTGATGAGTCATCTAACAAGAAGATAGTTAATCAAATATCCATCCTTGATATGTCTCTCCTTGCCTACGATGTTTTAGAAAGCCTTACAGGACTGATCGGGAGATTAATTATTGAATTTGTATCGCACTTCGCTCCAGGAGATAGAGGGAAATATCCCGTTGTATTGGTATTAGAAGAAGCACAGAATTACATCCCTGAAAAAAGCAGAAAGGGCCATGAGTCTATTACCAAGAAAGTTTTTGAGCGAATCGCTCGCGAAGGCCGCAAATATGGAGTGTCATTAATTATATCCAGTCAAAGACCAGCGGAATTATCGAAAACAGTCCTATCTCAGTGCAATTCTTTCATTGTACATCGCTTGCAAAATCCAGATGACCAGAAATACATAAAAGGGCTGGTTTCGAGCGCAAACAGTGACATTTTAGACCAGTTGCCTATTCTTCCTCAGCAACACGCTATTGTTATGGGCGATTGTGTTCGCACGCCTGTTCAGGTTCGAATAAATAACGTTGCTCCGATACCCAATAGTGACAACCCGCGGTTTGTAGAAAAATGGCTGGAAAAACAAAGGGACTTCCCAGATTATGTAGAAATCTGTAATAAATGGAAAGACGGAAGGAGATAGCTTTTATATATAGGAGTTACCATGTCTCGCAAGGAAGTTTTACAGATATTAAAAGCCTTCAAAGAAAAAAACGGTCAGCAATATGGCATTCTGACAATAGGACTTTTCGGCTCCGCTGCCAGGGACTCTATGAACG
>JAGHBT010000214.1 GCA_021160845.1 bacterium
ATCCCAAGCCGTATGTCGGAGCCTTAATATCACCGTCATCGTCATAAACATAACCAGCCCTTATCGCGAAAAGATTCGCGTAAATAAATTCGGCTCCTCCATGATAAATGCTTGAAACATCTACAATAATAAGTTCCCTTTCAATCTCACCCACAAATCTAAGTTCAGCAACTTCATCAAAATAGGGCGTATAGGCAAATCCACCCCGGACAGTTCTCGGAAGAGGAGCCGCCTGATCACTGTCAATATATGAAATTGAAGGTCCGAAATTTGAGAGGCACATTCCAAGATTCAACCGGCTGATCCTATACCCAAACAAATCAAGTTCGGGGACTCTCCAGATAGCGCCCATATCAACTGCCACGGAACTCCCTTTGCCTTCTTTTCCTTCCACGGTGGCCCACTTGGGAGCAAGGCTGATATATACAAACTTAAAATTCATACCTATGCTTAAATTATCCATTATTTTAATTGATCCCCCTATTACGGGAGATACTTCAAATGAACTGGCAATGCCTAATGATTGACCACCTTCCATTGTTGCTTCCCATTCTCCATATGTAAGATACTGTATGGCCGCGCCTATTGAAACCCCACCTCCGATGTTACGAACACCGCCTATATATTCAAAAAAAACATCGGATGCCAGTCCAGGCACAAGCTGAGAATGCATAAGATCAACAGCCGAACCCTGAACAAATGACATACCGGCCGGATTCCACCATAAACTGGTACCGTCATTTACCAAAGCGACATTACTCTGCCCCATACCATTGGCCCTAGCCCCAGGTGGAATCTTAAGACTATACGCACCACTGATACCTTGAGCCACGGAATCTGCCGTCGCAAAAACTACAAGAACAAAACCGGCCAATAAAATAACAAAAACTCTTTTCATTCCTTATTTCCTCTCGCTGATACCCGTTTAAAATAATAATTCAAACCTTCTACGGTCAAGCACTTTAGTGATAAAAACTTACTGCTGATCTATCTTTTGATGTAATTCTCCGGCAAGATAATCAGCGCATCAATATCGCCTTTCCTTCCACAGTCTCGCTGCGGTTGAACGAATCTGTAAATTCGGCCTCGAGCATATATAAATATGTGCCGTTACCAAGCCTGTTTCCGGAATAATCTCTTCCATCCCAGTAAACACTGTTAAATCCCTCTCCACACACAATTTCTTTACCCCATATCTCAATACCTGAAACTGTAAACACCTTTAGATGAATTGCCGCTCCACCGGTTAATTGAAAAACAAAATTTGTGTTTTCACTAAACGGATTTGGGAAATTAAAAATATCACTGATACTGTAAATGCCTTCTTCCACAATTTCGAAATCAAGAGTATCACTCGACATCATCCCCAGATTATCAAACACTCTCGCGACCACGCTATGACTACCGCGTTCAAATTCAGAATGAAGCGCGTATTCTACAACCCCACTGGTAAATGATCCATAATCATACTGAAAATAGTCAGTTACATATATCGGATAACCATTTTCATCAAACTCGAGGAAGATCGAATTCTGAGGATCCGTTCCAGTTATGGCTATGCCATTCTTATCGTCCATTTCAACTACTAATTTAGAACCGTTTTTAACCTTAGTAGCATTATTTTCAAAATAGATATTTATATTAGGCGGTCCATCATTCTCCATAATGGAATCTCCCAGTACAATAGTAAGAGTATCACAAACCCCTGCCCCATCGTTAGAACCGGAACTAACATAACTGCTGATTATCGCTCCAGTTCCAAAATGGCACCTCAGAGGAACAACAAACTCGGCACTAAATTCCCCCAAAGACACATCTGACATTCCCCTGAACAAAACAGAGCCAGGATGGTCATAATAAACCCCTAACGCACTATATTCCCTTTTGGCTTCACGAACAACTACATCCACTGATCCGTTAAATCCGGAATATACCTCATTGTCCACCATCACCGATCCTCTTACATTGTATGAATACCCTGTATGAAGAGTATCAATATCCTCAATGACATGTTCAACCCTAAAATCAGGCAACACTAACTTCATAGATGGATCTCCAATTAATGCGTACAGTTTATTATTCCATTCATCACTAATTTCAGTCATTTTAGCGAAAAGAAGTGCTCTGCCCACAGGTTCTGTTCCCAACGCTATTTCACCTGGAAATAGATTATCCAGAAAATAGGAATCGAGGTCCTTATTCGGATTCCCATAACTGTAAGAAACCGCGGCGATTGAGGCAATTGCCCCTTTACCTTCAACCAAAACTACCTCATGAGCCAGACTTGTGGTGAAAATCTGATCCAGGTCTCCCACTGAACACGAAAGAGCAAGAAATAGAGGCAGCCTGTTTCCATTTGTAAGTGAATATATGTCGGCCTTTTTCATTAGAAGTTCATCGGCAAGCTGTACAGGGGATCCATGCCCTATATAATTAACTACCAATGCCCCTTCATTCCATTCGGACATAAGAGCAGCAGTTGCCCCCGGTTTCAGAGAATTTACCGTTGGATAATCATGAAGATAAATTTCGGTGATATCCAGATAATCCTGTTTAGCTGACAAGTCTGTACTCACTTCCTCCGTATCCCTCAAATGAGCGATGTCAGTGTCACTGTTAGCTGAATACTCATCATCAGCCAGAAATACAACCTTGTTTCTCCAGGAACCAAGATTATCTGCTCCTTCATAACCAAACAACTTTTCCACAAAACCCATTGCCTTGCTTTTATCGAGAACGGGCAATCTCCCAATCGCCAAATCCACCAGCAAATCACCGCTTTCATCAAGTTTTACCAGAAAATCATCAAGCTCCACAACACCGTCAAAATAATAGGGTATATAATCTTCTCCTCTTGCCATATAATTCTTTGGATCATAATTTCCCTTACCGATCAGAAAAACATATCCAATAACAGGTTCTCCGTTTTCCGAGTAATTGTCATAAAGGAATTTCAAATAATTGCGAATCGCGATGGGATCCTTAAGCCCACCCGAGAAATTATTGTAAACATCTTCTATATCAACCGCTTTAACATAACCTGTTCCGTTATCCGGGAAATGGCCGGATCTGTAATTCGCAAGCTCCTGAGCGGATTGATGAAACAAATCATTATAAATAACAAGCATAGCAGGAGAAAAAGCCTCATCCCGCAATGAGGTAACACTTCCGACATATTCAATATTCGCCTTTTTTAAACCGGATTTTGAAACGGTAAAATAGTGGTTTGAAGCTGGAGAGAAATCATCATCAAAAAGTACGGTATCGGCGTTTTGATATGCTCCAGTTAAAATAACGGGATTATAATAATCTGAGATGTCAAAAACAAAGCTCTCTTCATCTTGAAATCCGCTCAATATAAACCTTGCCGTCAAGCTGGTTTCAGGAGCAAAAAAATCGAGATAATTATCTGAAGGATAAGGTTTTAAATAACGGTCAAAGAATATTTCATACCAGTAAATATTCATACCTAATCCGATGTCTGTTTTTTGATACTTAAAACTGTTCAGCCCATCCTTCAGCGAAGACGCTTCGGTAACTAACGTGTCGGGAGAAAGGTAACCATACCACCCAAGCTCCCCAATATTTTCCGTGTTAAGATAACAATTTGCTACATATGTATCAGAACGAATCAGGGCAATGGTTCGTGCACGGCAATTTGAATTGGCTACATCACTAACGGTAAAATAGCCTGTATATGAACCGGACAAGTTAGGGGCCAAATCTCTCCAGCACCACCTGTCATCAGAAATATTTGGGGCATATTCATTATCCTCTTCAATATGCAACCTCTGATTATAGGTATCAAATTGAATTTCCGGCGGATTATCAAAGGACGGGGTAACAGCGACCGATTGCATTCTCTTTGAATTACCGGCAAACGCGCCATTCCACGTCATCCAATAAACATTCCGTGTTTCATAGATATTATCGTAGGTTTTCCATCTATCCGCTTCAGGATCGAGATAGTCGGACCACCCTTCCACACCAATACCGTAAAAGAGCACCGATTCACCTTCATCAAAACTCCCCGATTGATCACCGATAAAGTTTATGGCATGTTCAACCATATGATAATCTGTCTCAAAACTACCATCGGAATTAATAGAAACAGGCTGCTGAAAAGGTCTGGACGATTGCGAATAAACCGGCGCTGAGTATAAACGTATGGTTGACGGATCAATATTTAGAGGGTTTACTCCACGGCTAACCAAATCACTGTAACTTATCTGGTATATCCCCGGGTTCTCAACACTGATCTTGACCCAGTTGTCAGAAAGACTAAATTCAAACGAGGATACCCCTCCTTTTTGAAGAACACGCGGTTTTGTTCTCCAGCTCTTTGCCTGCTCCGCGTTTACTATAAAGCGATCACGGGGCATCTCCAATCCATCGTCTTTAAACGAGCTTTTTGCCTGTGGAAATGTTAAACGGAAAACAATCCTGGAAGCATAAACAAGCGTCCGGCTGTCTTGATCCACAATTACAGGTCGGACATCGACAAGAGCCATCGGTTTTTTCCTAAAAATCCCTACCCCGGCCAAGGTTACAAAATCAGAGACATTTACCTTATTCACAGAACCTGGAAATCCGTTTCTTGGATTTTTCTCTTGAATTCTTTCATTATGAAAAATAAAAGGTGTAACACCGTCCAGAACCTGTCTGTTATTATCAACAAGACTCACACCGACACCATTCCTGGAAGTTACCTCAAAAAGATACCTGTGAACGGGTAGAATAGGTTGTCCTTCATATCTTGCTACTTCAAATCCGGGAATCCTGATTTTACTTTCTTTACCACCAGCAGCTCGGTTAGGAGGGACAACAATCAAAGTGTCGATTTTCAGTTCTACCGTGATTCCGAAATTATCATAATCAAGGACATTGATAGTCGCGCTAATGGCCAGCACAGGAAAAATCAATGTTGATATCCAAATGATTACGAAAATCCTTCTCACTCGACACTCCATATCAGACAGATATTCACAATTATCACAAATTCTGCCTCGTCAGGATAGTATTCCTGCCGGTTCGCTTTCCATGACGAACAATCCCGATAAGAACTTCTGCGGCAAAATTGTGTAAAAACAGTTAACTAACAAACTCCCTCAATACCGACAACAACAGATCATATTTACATCAAATTAATCCAGTTCAACAGCCTTCTCAATGAGCATTACCGGAATACCATCTTCTATCGGATAACGTAACCGGCACTTTTCGCAAATCAGAAATTCACCTGAATCATCGTATACAACCCTGCTCTTGCATTTTGGACAAGCTAGAATCTCCAAAAGTTCCTTTTTTATCATCATCGTGTACCTCTGCATATTCAATAATAAAGTAAAGCCCCTGATTAAGACACAATCCAATGCATCATAAAATACAGGGACCCATAATACTCATTCCTGTTCAATAGCTGACATGTATTAGTATAGAACATTTAGCACATTAAGGTCAAGTCCTCAAACTGGAAAACAATAAAATTCTTTGTGTTGATTCATAAATTAAAATTGTTTAGGGGTAATAAAATTCCGTTTTTAATCTCATTGTTCCACATTGAATTCCCCAAAAGAAGTGAATTTTTCCACTCTCTCTTTGAGAAGAATGTCGGTTGGAATACTACCGAGAATATTGAGTTGTTCTATAATCCTTTTCTTAAGTTCAAGCGCATTTCCTTCCGGATCCCTGTGCGCAGCACCATGGATTTCCTCTATTACTACATCGACAACCTTTAGCTCCAGGCAATCCTTCGAAGTTAAACGAAGAGATGAAGCGGCTTCCATCGCTTTGCTCTTGTCCTTCCAGAGAATAGCGGCACAACCCTCCGGGGAAATTACCGAGTAAATTGAATGTTTCATCATCATCACCCTATCGCCTATACCCAACGCCAAAGCTCCGCCACTCCCTCCTTCACCTAAAATAACAACTACAATCGGAGTTCTAATTCCGAAAACATCTTTCAAATTCGAGGCTATCGCAACAGGTTGTCCCCTCTCTTCAGCACCAACGCCGGGATAAGCCCCAGGGGTATCCACAAAGGAAAGAATAGGCAAAGCAAATTTTTCGGCCATCTTCATAAGTCTTAAGGATTTTCTGAAGCCTTCAGGATTTGCCATTCCAAAGTTGTGTTTCAACCTGTCGTTTGTATTTCGCCCCTTCTCATGCCCGATAATCATCAAACTTATTTCTCCCATTGAAGCAATCCCACCAATAATAGCCGGATCATCTCCATAAACTCTATCCCCATGAAGTTCATAAAAATCATCAAAAATCAAATTTATATACTGCACCATTGTTGGTCTGTCAGGGTGACGGGCTAATTGAACTTCCTCCCACGGAGAGAGATCCTTATAAATCCTTTCTTCAAGATCGCAAAGTGTCTCGTCAAGCTTCCTTATCTCTCTGGATTGGGGGGAAAACCCCTTCTGTTTTAACACTTCCATCTTTTCTTCAAGACTTAAAAGAGGGTATTCAAATTGCAATGTTCTTGGTCTTTCTGCCGTCATATAACC
>JAGHBT010000250.1 GCA_021160845.1 bacterium
GACATATATAATTCTACCAAATAAACATATTTAAAGAAAATACTTGCCACCGCTGTGGAACAAAGAAGAAATCCGGATTTGCCATCAAGGAAACCGAGCTGCAAAAAATACATTCTGATAAACCTCCATATGGGATGTACTATAATTCCAGGAAACCAGAATTTGCCTTTACTGTACAAATCTTCAGCACCCCACTTACTGTATTTTTTCATTCTGTCAAGATAATCAGAAACATTTCTATATGACTTGTGGTACATGTAACTTTTGAATATCGAGATTTTTCCATCCAATATTAATTTTTCATGAACAGAACGATCATTATATTTTCCCTTTCCAACTCGGAAAAACCGGAGAACCTTGTCTTTCTTCCATCCGCAAAATCGAATATTTCGGCCCATAAACTCATTTTTTCTTTTCAACCAATAGCCATCAGCTTGTGGTGAAATCAGCTCTCCCTCAATTTCTTCTCTAAGCTCCGGAGATAATGATTCATCTGCGTCCAGAATCAATATCCATTCCTTTTTTGCTTTATGTATAGCCCAGTTTTTCTGCTGTGCGTTCGAGAAAAACTCCCTTAGAAAGACTTGTGCTCCAAAATTTTCGGCAATCTCAACAGTTCTGTCCGAACTGAAAGAATCGACAATAATTATCTCCCCAACCCCCATGGCACTCCCAAGACACTTACCGAGATTATCTTCTTCATTTAATGTAATCACGATAAGTGATACATTTGACAACTTATCTACTGTTTCCACTGTTACTCCAATCCTTCCTCATACTGAATCATTAAATCAATTATATTTTTTCAATAAACCAGCTTCTTCCACTACAACTCCGCCCCGACCGTTTTAACTACTTATTTTCCAATCTACCGCATCTAAAAATTTACTAAAAACCTTTTCGACCTTAAGATCCCTCAAACATTCCAGAGTTTCACAATAATCCTTATGACAGGGAGCACACTCAAGATTTTTAGTAGCAAGCCTAAAAATTCCGTTATTTTCATACGGAAACCAGATGTCCGGTTCCGTGGGACCAAAAATTCCGATTGTCGGTTTTTTAAGAGCGACAGATAAATGAAGAATACCACCGTCATTGGCTATAACGCCTTCGCAGACATTAAGAATAGAGGCTATTATCCTTATTGAAAGCAAAGGCAATACAGTTAACTTATACTTGCTCAAATCATTAACATTCTGAGCCAAACTCTCCTGCCCCGGACTTCTAATAACCACTACTTTAACATTAAAAGATTCAATAATCATATCAGCCAAAAGAGCAAAGTAGCTCACCGGCCATCTCTTTGACTGAAATGTCCCACCCGGATGTATCGCAATTACACTCTTTCTTTCCAATTTAACACCGGTCATATCTTCTAAAATTCTTTTTCCCTTTTTCTTTTCTTCCGTGCTCAAGTAAACCCTAGGAAATTCATTCATCCGAACATTACAATCAAAGTTGCTAAGGCTGAATAAATGGTGCTGAACACAGCTTCTTATCTCAGGTGGAACTTTAAAATTTTGTGTATAGAACATCTTCCTTGCTCTCCTGTTGCCACCCAACCTGATTGGCACTCCGGAAAAGAAAAGGATACTTGCACTTCTCGGGTTGTAAAAAAGATCAACTACTGCTACAAAGCGCTTTCTTCTAATTTCTCGTATAGCCTTTATTGTACCACTTAATCCATCTTCCAATCTGATTATACCATCAAGATAAGGATTCTGCTGAAGGACACTTGCATACTTCGATTCCGCAAGATAATAAATTTCAGCACCAGGATAACGAATTTTTAATGCCCGAATAACAGGAGTGGTAATAATCACATCACCAAGATATCTCAATCTTGTAACAAGAATTCTGGTCTTTAGTTTACGCTTTTTTGCTTCTTTCTCTAAATCCAATCTTATCACCCTCATTAATGATGGTTATATTATTTCTAATTACCAGCCCCTAAACTACCACTTCACAAACAGCTTTATAAACCCTTGATATTGTTATATCATCAAAGCACTTAGCATAATTATATTTTGGGCATTCCTTTTTAAAACACGGTGAGCATTCAATATTACTATTTATTATTTTCGAATTAATCCCACGAGGACCCGTCCAAAAAGGACTAGTTGAACCAAATAATGACACTGTTGGTACTCCAAGAGCCGCAGAAAGATGAACAGAGCCGCTATCATTTCCAACAACTACTTGAGCCCCTTTTAATATAGCGACAAGTTCTTTTACGTCACACTTTCCGGCAAGGTTAATAACTTGCTTATTCTCTTTGCCAACAATTGAATTCAAGTACACCCTTTCCTTTTCAGTTCCAACCATTACAACTGGAAAACCCATTTTCCGGTAAAGAAGCTTTGCAAGCTTTAAATAATTTTCACCCGGCCAGAGTTTAGCGTGGCCATAGGAAGCGCCCGCAGAAAATACGGCATACTTGCCCTTTATTCCCTTTGTTTTAATAATTTCTGTCCAATTACCTGTGGGTGTAATCGATGGAAGAAATTCAAATTCCTTTAGCTTGCCTGAAACCAAACTAATTAATTTTATATATCCATTCGAAAGGTGTCCCTTTTTATACAAATTCCCTTTAAAGGCCTTTGTTAAAAAAATTGATCTAAAATCGGTTCCATACCCTATTCTTCGTTTTACGCCGGCAAGAAACACTGAAAGGGCAGACGAAAATGATGGAGAAAGCAGAAAACATATATCCCACGGACCGGAGGTTTTCAGCTTTCTTATAAGAGAAATTTTGCTTTTTAAACCATTTTTGCTGTAAACAAGAATACGGTCTATTTCTTGATTCCTTAAGTATATCTCGGAGACATAGTTACGACATGCCACGCTAATAAACGCCGCAGGGAAGACTGTTCGCAAAACTAAAAAAAAGGGGAGAGACATAACTGCATCTCCCAACCAATTGGGCGCCAGCACAAGTATTTTTTTGCTCTCGGAGCTATGTACGATGGAGTTTTCTATAAATTCCTTCTTCATTAATTAATTCCTCATGGGTTCCACTCTGCACGATTTTACCATCATCCAGAACAATAATTTTGTCCGCGTTCCTTATTGTGGATAGCCGGTGAGCAATTACCAGGGCTGTGCGTCCCGTCACAAGACGATCTATTGCTTCCTGCACTAAGGCTTCACTCTCAACATCGAGAGAACTTGTGGCTTCATCCAGAATAAGAATCTGCGGGTTCTTCAGCAAGGCTCTCGCTATAGCCAAGCGTTGTCTCTGCCCGCCTGAAAGCTGAATGCCCCTATCCCCAATTATTGTATCATAGCCATACTCCATCTTTGATATGAAATTATGGGCATTGGCGGCTTTCGCCGCATCTATAACTTTTTCCCTTGGGCAGGATTTAAGTCCATACGCTATATTGTTGTATACAGTATCATTAAAAAGGATTGTTTCCTGAGTGACTATCCCCATCATCGAACGAAGAGAGGATATCTTGATATTCTCAATGTTTTTACCGTCAAAAAGAATCTGCCCTGAAGTTGTTTTATAAAATCTAGCCATTAAATCAGCTAAAGTAGATTTTCCCGCGCCACTAATTCCAACAATTGCGATTATTTCTCCCTTGTTTATTTCTAGATTAATCCCTCTTAGTACTTCTATCGCGTCATTATATCGGAATGATACATTTTTATATTCAATCTTGTCGAGGAACTTATCGACTTTGATTTGATCTCCTGAATCTTCTTCCGTCGGAATATCAAGTATCCCGAAAATTCTGTATGCGCACCCCAATCCCATCTGTACCATATTATTAATTTTGCTCAATCTCTTGATGGGATTAACTACCCAGAGCATCGCGCCAATAAACATCATAAGGTTAGCAGGATCAAGTTGTTCAGATATAACA
>JAGHBT010000113.1 GCA_021160845.1 bacterium
GATACAGGTGAAAAACTTATGGAAAACGGAAAGGCCTCCGCGTTGATTGAGATCCCCGAGAATTTCTCCCGCGATTTTCTTGATCGCAAACCGGCGGAAATAAGGCTTGTGAAAAATCCTGCTGAAACATTCCTCCCGGTTATTGTGGAAGAGATGGTAAAGACCATGGTGGTTTTGCTGGATAGAGCGGCTTTTGTTTTTGCCGGTCCGATAGACATGGCCCGTATTATTTTTGATAGCGACCGCTGGCCGACAGGGGGCGAAATAGAGAGAATTCTCGAGGATTCAAAAGACGGAATCACTTTGGCGGGGGGCTATATTTCAGGGTCGATTCTTAAATTTAAAACCGAAACCGTCAGTGATCCAAAAGATAACAAGCGGGCGGTAGGATTTAATATATTTGCTTTTGTGCTACCGGGGAGTATGATTTTCGGGTTGCTCTTTATTAGTGAGATTACATTGAGGGACCTGATCAGAGAAAAGGGCGCGGGGACTCTTCAAAGGATTCTCGTTGCGCCTTTGAGGGGAATGCATGTAGTAACCGGAAAGGTGATGGTAACATTTTGCATAACAGCGGTTACATGTATAATCATTTTGGTTATAAGCGCTATTGGTTTTGGAGTTAACGTCGGCAGGCCCCTGCCGCTTATTATTCATTTTGTAGGGGTAATACTGATGTCTACCGGCCTGATGTCATTTTTCTATGGATTTATCAATTCAGAGCGGACAGCGGATGCTGTAATGTCGGTTATTATAATTGTTATGGCGCTATTCGGTGGGAGTATGATCCCCTTCGAGCAGTTAAACGGTACACTTCAGGCAATAGGCCATTTCTCGCCGGTTTACTGGGCGGCGGATGGCTTTAAGCAAATATTTATGATGGATGCCGGGCTGAACGATATACTCATTGACCTGGTTGTTGTATACGGCATTGCGGTTGTGACTTTGCTTCCCGGGAGTTTTCTTCTTGAAAAGAAGCTCGGCACGGGAGATTGAGGTATTATGAGATCAGGTTCGGGAAAAAGAATATTCAATATAGCGGCTGGCGATGTAAGACTCACTGTAAAAGAACGAAGTCTTATTATATGGATATTTCTAATGCCTCTTGCATTTATGTTCTTTTTTGGAGTTTCCTTTGGGGGAGGGAGTGGAGGCGTTCCGAAAGCTACAATTACAATTGAAAACAGGGATTCCGGGTTTCTTGCGCGGGATTTGGTTGAGACGCTGAGGGATGAAAATTTGAATCTTGTCGATTCGCTGGCGGAGGGTGAAAATCCTGTGCGAACGCTTATTATTCCCGAGGGATTTACAAGGAATATTTTGTCGAGAGAGAAAGTGGAGCTTGTATTAAGAAAAGAGAAAAACTCAAATTTAGATGCCGGCAAGGCGGCCTCTATGGCTATTTTCAGAAGCCTTGCAAAGGTTGGTTCCGGGCTTCTTGAAATAGAGATCGAAGAAGTTAAAAGAGGTGACAGCCGTTTTATTGTTCAGGGAGACTCGGTCAGTGGCAATCTCTGGGGTTTATCCGGCGATAGGCCGGAAGCGATCAGGGAGTATAAAACACGTCTTGATACTGTACTTGCCAGAGAGCCGCTTATTACACTAAAAGATGAATTCGCGGGAAAGGCGAAAGAAATCCCCGGCGGGTTTCAGTCTTCTGTTCCCGGAAGCCTTGTTATGTTTGTATTGATGGGCATGATGTTTAGCGGTACCGCGATTGCCGCTGAAAGGGCTAGTGGCGTGCTTAAAAGAATAGCCGTGAGCCCGGCGGGAAAGATGGAGATTGTATCAGCGAAATTGCTTGGGAGAATGGTCGTAGCCGGAGCTCAAATACTGTTTCTCCTGATAGCGGGAAGGTTCCTCTTTGGAATTACACTTGGGTCTTCCTATGTTGGGCTGGTACTTCTTATGGTGGCTTTCGCGTTTTGTACCGGTTCTTTCGCTCTTCTCTTCGGCTCCCTCTTCAGTAATCCTGATCAGGTTTCCGGGTTTGCCGTGTTAACATCCCTCGCTATGGCATCTCTGGGCGGCTGTTGGTGGCCCCTCGAGGTTGTTTCGAAGTCGTTCAGAATAGTTGCTTTTTGCCTTCCAACCGGATGGGCCATCGACGGCCTTCACAAAATTATTTCCTTCGGGCACGGTTTATCATCTATCGTTCCGAATATTTTTATTCTAGTTTCCTTCGGGGTTTTCTTTCTTGTCATTGCCTCTAAAAAACTTAAGGTTACGATGTGAGGACAGCGCTGTAATCTTTTGCTGTGTTAGTTGTTGTCACGGGCGGCAGTGGTGTAAAAAATATCTGTCCCCTGTTCTTCCTTTACAATTTTATTCCCTTCAAGAAGTGAATAGATTATTTTTACTACTCCGGGTACGGGGATTCCGAGAGATCGATTGATATCTTCGACTGTGCAGGGGCGTCTTTGGATAAGTGAAAGGATTTTTTTCTCCGCGTCTGTTTCTGTTTTTTCCGCTTGAACCTTTGGCGCCGCTATAATCTCAGCCTTTGGACCGAAGAATTGCCGGATCTCCTTTAATCTATTTATGTCGAGGGGGTGTGCGCTTTTTTCAGTACCGGGTCTTACCGCTGTGTTAAGTTGGATTGTGTCAAAATCGAGCGTTTTTATAACGGATGACAGGGCGAGAAGATTCTTCCTGTCGGTGTTTATCCCTTCGAGAAATAGGATTTCAAGATATGTTTTTCCTTTAAACTTGCTCAGAACTGTACGAAGCCCTTCGATAATATTTTTTAGATCACATTCGGGGTGAGGCCGGTTTAAGAGCTGAAAGCTTTCTTCAAGGGCGGAGTCGAGGGAGGGAAGAAGGATATCCGCCGGCATAAGTTCCTCCTGAACATCCTTTCTATCCATTAGTGAACTGTTGGTTATCACCGCGACAGGGATGTCAATGAGCCTTTTTGATTTAGTTATCAGCTCTCCCATTCTGCTGTAAAGTGTCGGTTCTCCAGCCCCGGAGAGGGTGATGACATCCGGTTTTTCAGGCATTTCTCTAAGATGGTTGTCAAGTTCGTCGAGCAGTTCTCCGAGCGGATAGAACTCTTCGCGCCGGCATCTTTTATCGGTTGTTTTTCCGCATTCACAGTATATACAGTCGAATGAGCAGGTTTTATGAGGAATCACATCTATTCCCAGTGATCTCCCAAGCCTTCTTGAGGGAACCGGGCCAAATATTCTCGTCACAATATTTTCCTTTCCTGTTTTATCAAGCCAATAAGCCTTTTAGAGATGACTTTTCGCCGACGGTGGAATATAATAAATTGTGGATTGTTATTCCAGAAAGAAGTTGAGTTCAGTTTTGACGCTTTTTACAGATACAAAAAACAATTTTGTTAATCATTCACCAATGCTTGCGGTTCAACCGGTTTTTGGACATCATGTACCAGGGCAAAATTTGTTCTTAGTTGCGATTTTTGAATTGAAAATAAAAAGGGAATATTTAATGGGCATTTTTTTCTTTGCTCTTTAACCAGAGATATTATCATTCGAGATGGAGGTATCTTTATGAACTCTTGGGTTAAAAAGGTATACGAGAACAAAAAACGCTCGATTGATGAAATTCTAAAAATAGTAAATCCCGGCAGCAGGATATTTATCGGTTCCGGAGCCGCTGAGCCTCAAAAACTTATTGCTATGCTGATAGAGAAGGGAAAATATATCCAGGATCACGAGACGATAAATCTTATTGAGCTTGGAACCTCCATCTACGCCGAATCTGTAATGAGCAAGCCCTTCAAGCAGAACGCCTTCTTTATAGGACCGAATGTCAGAGATGCGGTAAATGAGGGCAGGGCCGAATATACTCCGATATTTCTTTCAGAGCTTCCGGGCTTTATCCGTTCCGGACGCATGAAAATAGATGTAGCATTTATTCAGGTGGCTCCGCCGGGTAACTATGGGTTCTGTTCACTGGGGGTTTCAGTGGATGTTGTGAAAGCCGGGGCCGAGAGCGCGGATATAGTTGTCGCGGAAGTAAATACCAGAATGCCGCGAACCCTTGGAGATTCTTTTGTTCACCTGAAGGATATTGATTATATTGTGGAGAGCGATTTGCCCCTTCCAACCTTGATTCCCCCCGAACCAAATGAAGTTGCTATGAGGATAGGACGGAATGTCGCGAGATTAATTGAAAACGGAGCCACTATCCAAGCAGGTATCGGGATGATTCCAAACGCAGTTCTCAGCCTTCTGGATGATAAAGAAGACCTTGGAGTCCATACCGAGATGTTTTCAGATGGGATAATAGATCTGGTTGAAAAGGGTGTGATAAACAACAAGAGGAAGTCTATTCACAATGGTAAGATCATAGCGACATTCTGTATGGGGAGCCAGCGGCTGTACGATTTTGTTGATGATAATCCCCTTATTGAATTTCATCCATGCGATTACACAAACGATCCTTTTATAATAGCTCAGAATGACAGGATGGTTTCGTTAAACGCGGCTATACAGATCGATCTTACCGGGCAGGTTTGTGCTGATTCGATTGGAGATTATTTTTATTCGGGTATCGGCGGGCAAGTTGATTTTGTGAGGGGAGCGGCGAGAGCTAAATATGGAAAGCCTGTAATTGTTATGCCTTCAACTGCAAAGCATGGAACTATCTCCAGAATTGTTTCATCTCTTGACAAAGGCGCAGGGGTTGTGACCTCGCGCGGAGATGTGCATTACGTGGCCACTGAATTTGGGGTAGTTAACCTGCACGGGAAGAACCTCAGGGAGAGGGCATTGGCTCTTACAAGTATAGCCCATCCTGATTTTCGTGATGACCTGATTAATTACGCCAAGAAGAGAAATATTGTACATATTGACCAAATGCCTCTTTCTATAGTCGGGCGTTATTATCCGGAAGAATATGAGCATACAGCTGAATTTGGTGACACCGAAGTATTCTTCAGACCGGTAAAACCGACGGATGAAGCCATGCAGAGAGAATTTTTCTACGCATTGAGTGATCAGTCCATATATTACCGGTTTTTCAATGTTGTCAAGGCAATGCCGCACGAGAGGCTTCAACCTATGGTGAATATCGATTACCGTGAAGAAATGTCAATAGTAGCCCTAGTCGGGGAGATTGAATTTGAGGAGATGATAGCGATAGGAAGATTCAGTATCGATCCGGCGGACAATATGGCGGAAGTTGCCTTTGTCGTAAGAGACGATTGGCAGAGGCGCGGTATAGGGTCTCATTTAATGAATAAGTTGATAGAGATAGCGATAGAGAAGAGAATCAAGGGGTTTAAAGCGGATGTTCTGGCGGAGAACAGAAAGATGCTTTCTCTCTTTCACAATTGTGGTTATCAGACTAAGACTAAACTTGAAGAGGGTAGTTATTTAGTTTTAATAGATTTTGCCGAAGAAAAGGGTAAATGACAGGAAAGCATGTTTTATACTGGTGTGTTGACTATCAGCGGCGCATGGATACGCTGATTGTATTTATTCGTCGCTCAATCGTCAACTTTGGATAAAGAGGTGGAAGAAAGTGAAAGATATCAGGAAAGGCAAAGCCGCCTTTATATATACTAGCGGGGTTTCTGAATTTAACTTTAGTCCTGAGCATCCCTTTAAGCCTTTAAGAGTTGAAAAGGTTTATAAAATGTGTAAAGAGAGAGGACTTTTATCCGATTCTTCGGTAGCGCTTATCAAGGTTGATGAAGGGCGTGAAGAAGATCTGGCGATTTTCCACACGGCCGATTATATAAATATTTTAAAGAGAGCGGACAGTGGGGAAGCCGTCGATGTAGATATGCTTTATCACGGGATAGGGACTATGGAAAATCCGGTTTTCAGTGGGTTGTACCAATTTTGTCTTCTGTCTGTTGCCGCTACTCTAAAAGCCGTTGAAATGGTAACCGGCGGTTTTGAAAGCGCGTTTAACCCCTGCGGTGGGTTTCATCACGCTCATTCAGACCGTGCCGGAGGATTTTGTTATGTCAATGACGCCGTAATAGCGATAAAGAGATTAAAGAAGCTTGGCAGGAGAGTCGCGTATGTGGACATCGACGCGCATCACTGCGATGGAGTACAGGATGCTTTCTACGATGACCCGGAGGTTCTTATTGTTTCAATCCATGAATCGGGAAGAACTCTCTTTCCCTGGGGAGGATTTGAGAATGAAATTGGTAAGGGAAAGGGAAAGGGGTTCAATATTAATATTCCTATGGAGCCTGATACTGATGACGAGGTATTTACACTTCTTTTCAATAACATAGTGATGGACTCTGTTAAGAGATTTGATCCCGATGTAATTGTCGGACAGTTCGGGACGGATACATCGGCTACAGATCCTCTGACTCATCTAAAAATGACTAACAATGCTTATATCGAATCGATTCAGCTTATGCATAAAAATTTTCCGAATATAGTCGCGCTTGGTGGCGGCGGGTATAATATGAAAGATGTTACGAATGGATGGACGTTGTTATGGGCGGAACTAGCGGGACTTGAGGCGGGGGGGGGATATGGTGGAGCAATTGGCGGAGTTTTAATGGGTGACAGTTCTATACAGGGATCGGATCTTAGGGATATGCGGTCCTATGTTTCGGGCCCCGCGAAGGAAAAACTGGTTCTAAGCGCCGAGAAACTGATTTCTTACTATGAAGAAAACATTCAATCGTTTCTTTAAATCGGGAGATGACGCAATTGTTTAATGAAAATCTAAGGATAGTTGAAGCAAAGCTGTCCGCACTGCTGGGCGTGGTAAAAGAAACCGGAATGGCGAAGGATATTGAGAGAGAGCTTGTCAGGGGGAGTGATGCTGTACATTACAATCGGTTTAATACCGAGGATGAATACCTTGATTTTTTCGAAAATATCGTTCGGGTTTCCAGACCGATTCTTCTTGAACGTGATTGGGAAGAGGCGTGGGGTAATCTTTTTTCCCAGCTTGTTCAATCTATAATGGTTTCTGAGCGCGGCACGGAAATTATTATTTCACGGCTGTTCGGGAAGGAACCTTTGCCAGAAGAAGTCTGTAAGGAGCGCGTTCTATGTATTAATCCCGGATCTACTTCCACGAAAGTCGCTCTTTACGATGGGGTACGGTTGGTGTTGGAAAAGGAAGTTCATATACCACCGGAGTACAATGACAGCGTTGAAGCGCGCACTGAAATGATAGAAAAATGGTTGGAAAAATCCGGCGTTGAGAAGGGTAGCCTTCGGGGGATAGCCTGCCGCGGAGGTTTTGTAAAGGGGGTTTCCACGGGGACATACCATGTTTGCTCTGAAATGGTAAATGACATACGTGAGCCGGTTATAAATCATGCTTCCAACATGGGGATTCAAATAGGCATGAAGCTCCGGGAGGATTTTGGGGACGCCGACGATGCAATTGTTACAATGACTGATCCGGTAGCTTCGGACGAGATGGAAATACTTCCAAGACTTACGGGAATCCAGAAGCTCCTTCGAGACGGCAGAGGCGCGCATTATCTAAACCACAGGGCGGTGCATAGGTTGGCCTGTTCAATTCTCGGTATTTCAGAGGATGAGATTTCAACGATCAGCGCTCATGTAGGTGGTGGAATTTCTGTGGTGAGGCATGAAGCCGGAAAGATAGTTGATTTGGTTAATGCCTTTTCAGGGGTGCCAAGTACCAACCGGTGCGGAAATATTCCTTTAGATGTAATGCTCCGCTCAATTGATGAAGGGAAGATGAGTCTTCCGGAACTAAAAAAATATCTCTTTGGATTGGGAGGAATGCTTGATTTAACCGGAACAAATGATTTTCAAGCCCTTCTCCATTTCAAAGAATCGGGGGCTATCGCCAGACAGCGAGAGAAGATAGAACTGGTAATTGATTTTATGGCTGGAAATGTAGCGGGAGCGGTAATGAAGCTTGCCGCCGTCGAAAAGAGGATCGAACTAATAATATTAACGGGAGGACTTTCCAAGAGTAATGAATTCTCAGGAAAGATTAAAGACAGGCTTTTCCCCTATTTCCCGGTTGGAATAATTCCAGGATCCATTGAGCACGAATCGCTTGTAGCCGGGCACTTAAAAGCCAGATTCATACCTTCAGCGGTAAAGGATTATGTTAAGGAGAGAAACCTTCTTAAAGAAAAGAGGAAAAAGGAGGATATACTTCTTACTACGGAAATATTCTTGGACCCGCACCTTCGTAAGAAGGAAGATGAACCGGTGACGAGTTTGGATGAAGTCGTTTATATGGCGAGATCTATTGTTGCCAGGAAAAGGGCACCAATAATCGCGATCGTAGGCGCCGAAAATGAAGATGCTGTAGTGGCGGCGAAACAGGCGAATGAAGAGGGACGGTATCCGATAGCGAAATTTCTTCTGGTCGGTGATTACTATGAGATCAACAGGATTGCCTGGGAGTATGATATTAAAGTAGATGGTGATAATTATACTATCATCGATTCGGATAATCCCGTGGAAAAAGCAGTCTCGTTGTTCGATTCAGGCGAAGTTGATATTCTTATGAAAGGCGGGGTTAAGACAGCGGATATTATGAGTTCGACCCTTAAGTATTTAAAAGGAAGCGGCAAGATAAAAAAGGGTAATATTTACAGCCATGTTGGAGTTTTTCAGATTCCGACATACCCAAAGCTTCTCTTTGTATCGGATGCGGCTCTTATTCCGAATCCAAATCAGAAGATCAAGAAAAAGATACTTAAGAATGCAGTTTCGATAGCGGAAATGCTCAATGTGATTAATCCCCGAGTTGCCATTATCTCGGCGGTGGAGACAATGAATCCCAGTGTTGAATCATCAATGCTTGCCGGAGAGCTCGCGAAGGAATATTCCGGCAGCACCGACTGCATAGTTGAAGGTCCCCTTTCGCTGGACATCGCCATGGATCCCCACAGCGCGAAGGAGAAGCATTACAGAGGAAAGATTCAGGGTAATGCTGATATTCTTATAATGCCCGACATTGAAGCGGGGAATGTTGTATACAAATCGTTGACCGTTTCGTCCGGAGCCTATCTTGCGGGTGCTATAGTGGGAGGGGGTATTCCGATCGTTTTAACTTCGAGGGGTGATTCTGCCCGCTCCAAGCTTGCATCTATATGTCTTGCTTCCATTGTGGCGCTGAAACAGGAAGATATCTCCAAGGGTGAATAACCGAATAAGAGTTTAGAACAGGTAACGCATATCAACTATCAGCGAGGACAAATTATCGAGAGTAATATCGCTTGCGCTATAGATATCGAAAAAGAGCTTGTTGCTGTAGTGTAGTGAACATCCAATGGTGATGGTATAGCTTGCGGCAAAATCTGAATTATGTTCTTTGATGTTATATATTTCCTCTCTTTGAACAATGCTTACGATACTTGTTGGGATCGCTATCCGATTTGTGGTTTTCCTCCAATGGAAATATGGTTTGAATGCTCCAAAGAGTGTAAAGTATTCAGCAGGCTTGAATTCAGCGGAGATGGGGAAATATGTTGTTATTTCGTTAGTCTCGGACGATAGGGATATCCGCCCGCTTGAGAATGTTTCAAGTGTGTCGTTCGAAGTTCGCTTCAGAGAGTTCGATTTGATATTTGGTGTTTGCTCAAAATGCCGACGATCCGCGAAGGACGCAAATGATGTGATTAAGTCGAGTTTTTTGCTGATCGAAAACCTTTTCCCGACCTTGCTGAAGAAATTCATTTTGTAAAATGAGCCTTCACCTTTAATAGTTCTCATGAAGGAAGTCTTTGTAGATTTATCTGTATCCCACCTGTAATTAATGTCGTTAGTAAGCCAGGAAATATCAGAGTTGGAGGTTTCATACCCGCCTCCCGCATAAAGTGTGACGCCGGAGGGGTATCTGTGTCGTCCTCTAAGCTGGAAATTCCACAAGTCGCCTTCATTTGATTCATTATATTCCTCCAGATCGTAGTGGTACCGATCCAGGTTAAGAGCATCGTTGGTATAATCGTACTCGCGGTAACTATTAATATCCCAACTCTCATCGGAAAAGAAATTGGAATTTCTTGATATATCGAGCATCAAGTCACTGAAGGAATTTTCTTTTTTTTCAGAGTGGATACCTAGCTGAAGGTAAATTGAGAAATGCCGCTTTGTAACAGGATAGGCATAATCATTTCTATATTCTTCATCCATAATATAGCCATATTTTTCATTATTATATATATATCTTTCTTCATAGTTCAAACGTCTATACTGGTCCGTGTAGTAGTATCCGAGAGCGCCTATTCGTACTCCCAGGCTAAGTTTTCTGCCAAGATTGCGGGCGGCGGCAAGGCTTAAACGCCAGAAATCGCGGCTATCTTTAGAACAATAATTGTAATATTCCGTTGTGTAACGGGATGCATCGTAGCTCAAGCCTTCATCCATTCTTGAATTGGATGATTCGTCATCAGAAAACCTCCATTCAGAAGAGAAGGCGGTTTTCCAACCCAAAAGAGGAACTCCGTATATATCGATCCCATTTGTGTAATCCGGAGAGTTAACATATTGTTCTGATAGGCGGAAACGGTCGTCAAGGTGAAGTAGCCCCATTTTTTTGCTCGCGCCGTGTCTTATACCGCAATTTATTGTAAGCCGGTCAGCCGATGCCGCGAGAGCGGGGTTTATCATAAGATCTGTATAATAGTCGGGAATGATACCTGAAACCGTTTCCCCACCAAGGGCCATAATTCTTGCAGAACTTGTGTTCTGAGAGAAAATGGGGCCGGTAGACAAAAATAGAAATAGAAAGCACAGACAAATAATTGAGGATGCGTAGGATGAAAATTTTAATTTTGCAATCATGTAATCTCCCTTGAAAATCGCTTTCCGCAAAACCTGACAGTATTCTAAACGGTAACATTTATTATATCAAGGAAGAATACTAGTAGAAGTTTCCGCATGGTCGCTACAGCGCAGCCAGTTGGAAAAATCGTTTTGTTATTAAGCACTCACTTGAGTAATACCACTTTGCGCCGCAGACATTCCTTGCCGGCCTTGAGTACGAAAACCCTTTCAAAAGGGGCATCCGCCGGTTGTAGCACGGTTCTTGCATCAACGCTAAGTGCAACTTGGTATAAAAAGAGGACTTAAGTACTAAACGTGTCCCCTAAAACAAACATACCTGCTACAGGATTTGCGTCATTGGGAGAACAACAAAATGCAGGTCAGGAAAATCAAATCAGTTTTTTTGTTTATTCTAATGGGTGCTCTTTTCGCTAATTGCAGTATTGAAGAGCCGGTTCTTCCGAGTTGGATGGTTCCCCTCAGCATTCCTATTGCCAGTGATACACTTCTTTTTCAGAATGAAATTGCGAATGGGAATTCGATAATTACGAGTGGCGATACTCTTTGTATTAATATTGAAGGAAATTTTGATCCTGAAACCATATCAGAAAACGAGCTTACCATTTCAGAGAATGATACAACTATTTCAATCATGCTTGGAACTATTTCGCTGGATTCAATAAGAACCGAATCCGCCAACTCGATCGAGCTTATTGAAATTTTACCTCTCTTTTCCTTATATGTTGGACAGTCGGTTACAGTGCCTGAGACTACCGTTACTTCAGATCCAATGATGGTTGGGTCGGACGAATTCAGCGGCGCCATTATAAGGGAGTGTGTTGTTAGGGTATGTGTCTATAATGAAATGCCCTTTGCGATAGGTCCAAATAGTTATTCGCCCGATGGTATGGAGATAGGAGTTTACGATTCAACTGGAGCGCTTGTAACCGATGTAACAATAAATTATGAGATACCCTCCGGTGGCTGGGGTTGTGTGGAAAAGTTAATAACCCCCGGTGATTCCTGGGTTCGCGCGCCATTACGGCTTGATTATTCTATTCCTGTCGCGAGAGACACAACATTTGATATGACACAGGGGATCCTGGATAATTCAAGTTGCAGGTTGACTGTAACTCTGCTTGATCTGGATATTAAAGAAATAATAGGGAAGATACCGTCTCAAAATATCACGAGCGATCACAGGCTGCCTATAGGAAACGGCAGCCGGATTATTGAAGGATCGATATCCTCGGGTTTCATCAACATCGATTTTCTGAACCGGATACCGATTGGAATTGGTCTGGATATAACAGTGCCGGATTTAAAATCGCCAGAGAATATATCTTATAATGAAAGACTTTTTCTTGCTCAGGAGGATGTGGCTTCGTTTGGGAAAAACCTTTGCGGTTACAAAATATTAAATTATGAATATCCTGGCATCCCTCTCGATTCTCTGCTTGTTGATATCGGGATCGTAACAGAGGAAAGTGTGGGTTTTGTACATTTAAAAGATACTGACAGTGTTGCTGTTACAATTCATACGGATAAACTTGAGTTTTCGCGCCTGGAAGGCGACCTTGCAATCGATTCACTTGAGATTGGCCCATTTGAGGAAAATGACATAGCGGATTACAAAGGTTTTTCAGGAAGCCTTAATTTTGAGAAAGCCCTGTTGTTGATCGCGTTTCACAATGATTTGAACATTGAGAATGTTGATCTTAATCTGTTTATAACGGGCTATCACAGGGAAACAGATGGCCGAGTCAGTGATTCTGCCGGTGTCGCAATAAATGCGCCTATTGCATTTGGAGACAATATTCTTTCGATCTCTGATCAGCGGATAGTTGATTTGCTCAATATATATCCCACTGACATCGTCAGCACCGGGGTATTTGTGTATTCAGGCTATTCGGTGGTAGCCGCGGGAGATGGGATCAGCGGCGGGTATTCTCTTTCCACACCCTTTGAGGTAGAAATAAGAGATTCAGAGCCGGTTGAATTTGATCCGGACACCCTTTCCGGCGATGATATCGGAGGGATTTTTAGAGACGCGGTGGGAGATAATATCCAGTCCGCTGTTTTGAAAGCGCGGATTGAAAATCATAGCCCCATAGGCGGAGAGGTGCGATTGTTCATAAGTTGCGATCCTTCCCGTGTGCAACTCTATGATACTAGGGGCTATTCTGATAGTAACCTCGAGTTTATCAAAACTATTACTATGGATGCCGCCCCTGTGGATCCATTAAACGGGTTTATTGAAAGCGCGGCTGTCTCCGAGGTTGAATTTCCCTTAACTTACGATGAACTTTTGATTTTCGCGGATCCCCCCGTGTATACGGGGTTCCAGTTGATTCTGGAAGAAACCGCAGGAACAATAGTTATCCGGGGGAGCGATTATATAGAATTCTCCGGCGAAATAGAATTAGAGATTTTGATTCACGGTGAGGAATAAACGATATGAACAGGATAGTCAAGCTCGCAATAATTCTTGTAATCCTGATTTTGCCGCTATCCCGAGTTGAAGCGCAGAATACGATAGACGGTCGGAGTCTGGCCCTGGCGGGTAGTAATATTGCGACGGCGGAAGGGCTTGAATACCTGGGTGGCAACCCCGCGACACTCGCCGGGCGAAAAGACTTCGGGTTTGAATTTCTCCTTCTGTCCGCGAGACTCAAACTGAGCAATAACACTTTTTCACTTGAGCAGTACGATGATTATTTTACGACCGGTGATATGTTAACAGACAGAGATATAGATAATCTTCTCGGGGATCTTGGTGAGGATGGGTTGAGGCTTGATGGGTTGGTGGGTGTAAAAGCCCTTTCCTTCTGCGCGCGTTCATTTGGTTTCGGATTGACGGGAGTGGGAAACGGTTATGTAATAGTGCCTGAAGAAGCGGTAAAATTCCCATTTTATGGTAATCGGGAAATAAAGGATTTAAGCTTTGAAGACCTTGAGGGAGATAGTTGGGGAGGCGTGGCTTTAAACTTGGGGTACGCCGGAAAATTTACGCGGGGAAAGGGTAATACATCAAGTTTTTTCTCCGCCGGAATCAATCTAAAATATATATTAGGATTGGCGTACGGTGGTTTGATCGACGCGGATGGCGGGTTGCAAACTACCGATGAGTATATACTCGCGGATGGACAGATGAGTTACAGAACGAGTCGTGGTGGCAGGGGGGTTGCCGCTGATTTGGGTTTTCTCGCGCAATTTGGGACGAGATGGGCTCTTTCTCTTCATTGTAATAACCTGATGGGCAAAATAGGATGGA
>JAGHBT010000200.1 GCA_021160845.1 bacterium
GTGTAATTGAGTGTTGTGGGGCGGGGTGATGACGATGGGCAATGCCTGGGTTAATTGTCAACGGGAAGAAAAGATTATTGGGGTTCCTCATCAAAGAGTGATATCTGCCCGGAGTCTTTTTTCCCTTTACTATCCTCCTTTCGGACATGCTTAGGGCCTTCCGGGTTCAGTATTTTCCTCCTTTCAAAAAACTTCACACACTCATCTTCCATACTTTTTCTATCCTTACCCAAACTATCGAAAAATCCCTCTTCAATCATTCCGTAAACAGGCATTTCCGGAATACCTGTAACACGCTTGAGAAAATCGCTAACCTCCCCAAATTCCCCGTTTTTTCTTCTTTCCTCAACTATCCTCCGACAGGTTTTAGCGCTCATGCCATTAAAATCAGTAATGGGAGAACGTATATCTTCACCTTCAGCGATATAATTTTCACTACTTATGTTGACATCGGGAGGTAAAATATCCCCCCCCTTTCCTTTAAAATAATTGACGCACTTACTTGCTTTGTCGGGTGAATCTCCGTACACGCTCAAGAGAGCGGCAAAATAATCCTCAAAATAATGAGTTTTTAGATAGGCGCTTCTATAACTCAAATAAGCCTGCGAACAACTGAGCGCTTTATAATGCGTGTATTTAATATTCTTAAGGAGAAAATCAAATATCTTTTCCGCCTCTTTTTCATTAATATCATTATCCATCGCTCCCCGTATAAAATTCAGCCTCGCACCCATCAATGCGCCGGAATCTCTGGTTTTAAGGGCTCTTTCTATTTCGTAAGCCTTTTCTCCCCCTAACCCTGCAGATATCTCGATTACGCGCCGTACTTGTTCTATATACAGAAGAACCCCTCTTGTATCCTCAAGAGCCGCGGCGAGAGAACTGTGAGGAAGCAGCACTTTTCCCCTCTTAAACGCGTTCTCCACATAAACCTTCCACAATCCTCCTTCCAACGGAGCCGGCCGGTAAAGAGAAATCGCGTTTACAAAATCATTAAAATTTCGGGGGTTTATTTTCTTTAGAATATCTCTTACACCCCGGCTTTCCAATAGATAGACTCCCATTGTATCACCGGAAGAAATCATGTTAAATGTTTCACTATCATCGAGGGGAATATCCCCCCAATGACCCGGCATCAATTTCTCACCGTCTCTTATGGAGGGATTTTCCTCGGTTCTCTGAGTTGTCATTTCCACTATAGCGGAGAGTACACGGGAATGATGTAATACAAAGGACCAACCCCCTAAATGATCAACGGTATCTTTATCACAAAGTAGAAAACGGTCCCCGGACGGTGCGCAAACATGGGAAATCTGAGAGTTGGCGCCGCTCGGCAGGATAACAATACGGGAGGAATTCATGTTAAAATGATACACCTTTCCTCTCAATATCCCTGCGATATGGAGCGCCTGTCTGACAACACTACTTTGACTATAAAGTGTTCTTAAGGCTGCCGAACCCTCGAACATTGCGGAAAGATCCTTCTTTTTCCTCAACTTCGAGATAATATTATCAAGTTCACTTCGAATATTATCCTTAACACCGAGTACTTCGCAAACTTCCCCCGTAATCTTCTGAAAAGACATTTCCTCACGTAACATCTGAAAAAATATCGAACAATCCGGAATCAGAGACAGTATTGTTTCGAAAATCGACCCCCTCTTGCCATAAGCCTTAATCAATTCCAGCTTGGGCAGAGATAATTTGTCGGTTGAAAGAAAGCATTCAAAAACAAGCCCGTGTTCAAGGGGATTAAGCGGAGTGATCCCCATAAGGTAAGCCATAATACTCTCCTGCAAACTTCCACCGACAACCTCAAGAGCAACCACTTTTTCTCTGCATTTAGTGAATAGGTCGGCTAAAAAAAGCAAAAATCCGCTTATTCCTTCTCTTACCGCCGAGTTAAGCTCGGCTTCCAAGTTGCTCTCAAGCTCTTCTAATTTTTCCTGCTCAAGATTAAAAAATCCCAACTGCAGACGCCGGTTGCATTTTTCCTTTAGTTTATACATAGGATTTTTAATAGAGTAAAATCCAAGTTTATGACCATATTTAAGCTCGACATTACATCTCTTCGATATCTCTTCCGAAGCGTCCATGGCCCCCTGAACACTATAAAAATAGGGGTCCAGTCCCTTTTCCCCCTTAAGATAATACTCTTCAGCGCCGGCTATTTCCTCCCTTGTTTCCTCCCCCTTCGCCATTTGCCGAAGAATAAAATAAGCCTCCTGATCATCGGCTGAAATAAACCTGTCATTATTTGTGACCACAGGAGTTAAATTCATCTTCCCGGCAAGTTCTATGAGGTTTTCACAGATGAACCATTCCTCCTCACTATTATGATTCATTAATTCCAAAAAGAGATTGTCTCTTCCGTAGATCTTAATTAGTTCTTCTATAACCTGCTTTTGCCTTCCCGGATTGCCACGCAGGAGTGCCTGATTTGTTTCTCCGTGAATAGAACCGGTAAGAGCGATTATTCCATCGCTTCTTTTCGAGAGTTCACTGGCGGTTACAAACTTTAAATTCTTTTTTTCATAATGCAGAGAGACAAGAGAAACGAGATTCTCATACCCTTGATTAGTTTCGGCAAGCAGTGTCAGGTGATAGAATCCATCCCTTCCTGTGAGGGATTCATGTTGAATTTCAACCCCCAGCACAGGTTTTATCCCAGCTTCTCCTGCAAGTCTGTAAAATTCGTGGTGGGCATACATATTCCAGCAGTCAGTAACGGCTACAGCCGAAAAACCCTCACGCGCCGCTTGTTCGATTAACTCTTCGCAAGTCAGCATCCCCCTGTACGGACTGTTTATAGTATGAACATGGAGCGGAACATAAGACACAACCTGTTACCCCTTTCAACAAAAACCGCACAAACACCCGCGCCCCACATAGATTGTGAAGGAGACAGCATATGTAATCAATAGAAATATTTAAAAACCCGGCTTGGGGAAAAAACATGTCACGCCTGAATCAAGGAACTGCATAAAATCCACGGCGGTATTAACCAACAATATCTTTATTAAGAGAGTAAAAATATGGAAAGGATATTCTTTTTCAAATAAATATAGGCCGCACTGGACTTGAACCAGTCACCACCTGCTTAAAAGGCAGGTGCTCTACCTGATGAGCTAGCGGCCCTTATTAATTCTTTTTGGTTTCAGACAACCTGACGATCTAATTTAATAATAGCAACGGCATCTGTCAAATAATTAGAAGAATATCGCGCTTTTTTGTCTTTCCAGCTTGTCCTAAAACACGCGAATAGCCATAACCATTTAGTTACCTCTCTCTGATTATTGTTTCATTTCTTTCAGGACCGACGGAAATAAAAGTCGCGTGAACATCGAGTTCATTTTCAATCCGCTCTATATATTCACACGCCTCATCTGGAAGAGACTGGTAACTATCGGTTATGTTCACACCATCCTCCCACCCCGACATCTCTTCATAAACAGGTTTGCACCTTTCGAGTACCCTCAAGTTTGAAGGAAATTCGGTAATTCTTTCACCTTCGACCTCATACGCTACACAGATTTTTATTTTCGGCATTCCGGCCATGACATCCAGTTTTGTGAATGCTATTTCTCTAAGGCCGTTTATTTTCGCTGTGTATTTCGCGGCGACAAGATCAAACCACCCACAACGCCTTGGCCGACCTGTTGTTGTTCCATATTCATTTCCTTTTTTCTGTAAATATTGCCCTTCCTCATCATTTAATTCAGTGGGGAAGGGACCATTTCCCACACGAGTTGTATACGCCTTAAAAATACCAATGATCCTCTTTATACTGGATGGAGCAATACCGCTTCCGCTTATGGCCCCACCAATAGTACTGTTGCTTGAAGTAACGTAAGGATATGTCCCGTGATCGATGTCAAGCAACCCCCCCTGCGCGCCCTCAAGCAGTATCCTCTTGTTTTGAGAAATCATATCAGAAACCATAACATGAGTATCTTTGATAAAATGCATAAGAAGATTCCTAATATTTACAAACTCATCGCCGATCTTTTTGGGTGAAAGAACAGGCGCGTTAAAAATCTTTAGCATCCTGTTGGCATATTCAACACTCCCAGCGACAAGATCGAATAATTCCTTCTTCTTTAACAAAAAGCTCTCCATTCTGATTCCACGCCTCGAATACTTTTCAGAATAAGCGGGGCCTATTCCTCTGCCGGTACTTCCAATGCTATTTTCCTTAAGATCACCTTCATTCAGGTTATCAAGAATCTTATGATATGGCATAACTAAATGCGCGGCTGAACTTATAAAAAGTTTTCCCTCAACATCTACTCCATTCGAAACAAATTCATTTAACTCTTCAAGAAACGAAAAGGGATCTATTACCATTCCATTGCCAAGAATCGCCGTAACATCCGGGTAAAGAATCCCGGAAGGGATTTGATGAAAAGCAAATTTCTTGTTACCGGTAACAACTGTGTGCCCCGCGTTAGCGCCACCCTGAAACCTTATAACCGCGTCATGCTTGGCCATAAGGAAATCAACAATCTTTGCCTTACCTTCGTCCCCCCACTGCCCTCCAACTATTACCGTAGCAGACATAACTCTCCTTTATAATCGATAGTGTTTCCTCCTAGGAAAGTCTATTGTAAAACTATGGCCTACGCAACAAATTTCTATGCGTTACCTATTTATATTTAAAATTAAAAGGAGGTTCCAACATTGGAA